>JAZNPU010000060.1:0-4538 GCA_045589795.1 Clostridia bacterium | reverse complement strand
AATAACAGGCATGGGTGCTATGGTTATTTTCCAAAATGAAACAACTACTGGATTATATTTGCCAAAAAGCTTAACTAATTATTTGCATGAAGTTGATGTAGAAAATAATGTCACAGATGTTTCTGTATTTTTATGTATGTTCCTTGATAACATAACTGTTCATTCAGAAAACCCAGAGTTTACAGATATTGATGGTGTTTTGTATAGCAAAGACTTAACAAAACTTATTCATGTTCCAGGAGGAAAAACCGGAACAATAACTATAGCAGATTCAGTGACTGAAATTGTTGATGCTGGTTGCATGGCAATTCAAGCAACAGAAATTGTTTTGCCAAGTGGATTATTAACTGCTGGTGATGCTGCATTTGCTTATACTGTTATGCTAGAAAATATGGTTGTTCCAGACTCTGTGCAATCATTTGGTTATGGAGCTTTCATGTTGGCTGGTCTTCAAGCCGCAAATGGAACCCTTATTGATTTTAGAAGTTCAACTGATATTCCTTCTTTGGGAGAAGTTGGTCTTGAAGAATGTCCAAACTCTGTAAAAGTTTGGGTTCCAACTGAATTGTATTATGATTGGGTTGAAGTAGAAAACTGGAAAGATTATGCACATTTGCTCTATGCTGATGATGTTCAACTTGTTGTTTCTGCTCCGGGTGTTTATAACTACGAAACAAATGAACTCTTATTTTCTTGGGACGATGCTATGTCACAAGGTTTGGCAACTGTCACAAATGGACAATTGGTATTGAACACTGCAATAACAGGCACAGGATTATTATATACCGTTGTTTTACCAGACACAATCACTAGTATTCCGTCTTCGAAGTGGAGTGATAGTAATGAAATTGCAAAATTGGTGATTCCAAGTTCAGTGACCAGCATTGGTGATCAAGCCTTTGCTCAATCTGCATTAAGGGAAGTTATAATCAAAGATGCATATTGTTCCATTGGTCTAGCTGCATTTGGATATATGCTGAATTTGACATATCTTGACATTGGAAAAAATGTGACTAGCATTGGAATGTTGGCTTTTGCAGCGACATTTGCACTTACAAATTCAGTGGCAAATTTATCAGCTTCTTGTTCTTTTGACCCTATGTCAATTATAGGTTCTGGATTTGCTCAAATTAATGTTGATCCAAATCATGCAACATATGCTAGTATTGATGGAGCAGTTTATTCAAAAGATTTATCTACACTATATTGTTGCCCATCTGGTTATGTCGGAGAAATAAATATTCCAAGTTCCGTGACAGCTCTGGGTGAAGGAGCTTTTGCATATTCTCAATATTTAACAGGAACTGTTGATATTAGCAATGTTGTGTCACTACTAGATACTATTCCTGATTTGGAAATTCCTTTGTTTTTAAGCAGCGGATTAACAAAATGTATTTTACCTGCATTACTTACAGATATTCCTTCTCAAACATTCTCTCAATGTTCAAATTTGCAAACTGTTGAGAATGTAAATAATATACAAACTATTGGTTCACAAGCTTTCGAGGATTGTGCATCGTTAATTACTCAACCATGGGGAAATTCTTTGCAGACTATTGGCAATTATGGTTTTTATAGATGCACTGCTCTTGATGGAACTCTTACTTTCCCAAGCACATTAACGGCAATCGGTGAAGAAGGCTTCCAATATTGCTCAAGCATTGATGCATTGGTTTTTGATGATTGTCCTGTTAACATTAGTAGATATGCATTTGAATATTGTTCATCTATTCAATCAGTAGATTTTGGATCGCAACTAAGATCTATTGGAAATTGTGTGTTTAGAGGGAACACAACCATTAATGGAACAATAACCATTCCAAGCACATGCACAAGTATAGCTTCTTATGTTTTCCAAGATTGCACAAATATTGATAGATTGGTTATTGAAGATGCATCAATGTCTATTGGTGCAATGGCATTTTATAATTGTGTTTCAATGACATCTGTCAGCTTGGGAACAAAATTGACAAGCATTGATCAATCTGCATTTCGCGGAGCGGGCATTTCAGGAACAGTATCTATTCCTAATACATGCAGATTTATTGGGGACTATGCTTTCCATAGTTGTGCAAACTTGACTGGTATCACAATTGGAACCAATGTTCAAACAATTGGAACAGCAGCATTCTATGGTTGCTCAAATGTGACATCTTTAACAATGAACAGCACTGCATTAACAACTGTTGGTGCAGAGGCCTTTATTAGCCTTTCAAAAATGGCGGGAAGCATTGCATTCCCAAGCACTTGCACAAGTATTGGTCAATCTGCATTCAATGGTTGTGCCGCTTTAACAAGGGTGACTTTTGCTGGTTCAACAGCAATTGCAAACTTGGCATTTTATAATTGTTCAAAAATTACATATATAAACCTTGGAACAAGGGTGACAAGCATTGGTCAATCTGCATTCCGTGGAACTAAACATTCTGGAAGTTTAACTATCCCAGACACATGCACAACTATTGGAGACTATGCCTTCCAAGCAATAACAGGAATCACTAGCTTGACAATTGGTTCTGGGTGCTTATCTGTTGGACAACTAGCATTTTATGGTTGCACAGGAATCACCAGCTTGTCTTTGGGTTCTGGCATTCAAACAATTGGTGCATCAGCATTTAGAAATTTAAGCAATGCAACAGGAGATATCTCTCTTCCAAACATTCAAACAATTGGAAACTATGCATTCCACACAGCAAGCAAAATAACATCTGTCACTTATGGTTCAAGTTTGACTCAACTTGGAGATGGTGTTTTTGCAAATTGCACAAGCATAACTAGTCATAATTTTGCAGAAGCAACAGCAATCCCAACATTGACAAATGCAAACTGCTTCAATAATATCAATGCAAACTGCAAGATTTGGGTTCCAGCAACATTATATTCTGATTGGAAGGCAGCAACCAACTGGTCAAACTGGGAAGCATATATCTTTACTTGGGTAGATGAGTCTAAATCTGGTTTGTTTGATCCATCCACTGGTGCACAACTTTATACATGGCAAGAATTAATAGATGGTGGATATATCACCGTTGAAGGAACAACCCTAAAATCTGCAAAACAATTTGATGAGTCAATTCAAGGTGTTTTGAAAATCTCTGATCAAATAACAGCAATTGCAGATTATTGTGGAACATACAACTATTTTACTACTGGTATTGAAGTTCCAGACAGTGTTTTAACAATTGGTATTGAGGCCTTTGCTGCCAATCCAAATTTGCAATATGTGACAATTGGAAGTGGCGTTTCATCTATTGGAGAAATAGCTTTTGGAACATTGTCAATTTTTGTTAGAGAGTTATCATCAATAACAGTTAGTGCAAACAACCCACATTTCAAGAGTGTAAACAATGCTGTTTATACAAAAGATGGCAAAACTTTAGTTCTTATTGCCACAGACATGTCAACATTGAATGTTTTAAGTGGAGTGACAACCATTAGAGCTAAGGCATGCTATAGTGCAAACATAACATCTGTGACATTGCCAAGTAGTTTGACAACAATTGAAGCATCTGCTTTTGCAGGTTGTAGTGTTTTGGAAACAATAACATTCCCAGATAATGTGACAGAAATTGGAGCTTCTGCATTCTTTGGATGTGCAAAGCTATTTTCTATTAATTTTGGTTCTGGATTAACCTCTATTGGAGATTCTGCCTTTGGGGCCAATGGAGTACTTGATAGCATAACAACGATTTATTTTACAGATGCTACTATGATTCCAACAGCTGGAGCAACAATATTCAAAAATAGATTAAAAGCAGGTTCAAAGATTTATGTTCCAAGTTCTTTATATAGCACTTGGACGACTGCAACCAACTGGTCTGAATATGCTGATTATATAGAGGGTATTAAAGTTGCAGGTCTATACAACAGCAGTGGAACATTGGTTAACACTTGGCAACAATTGGTTGATGCTGGCACAATAACTGTAAATAGTGCAGGAACAAGCATTACGGCTTCTTCGACTTCGTTGTCTGGAAACCTTGTGATTCCAACAAGTATTACAACAATTGGAAGTAATGCATTCAAAAATCGTTTAAGCTTGACAGGAGTGACCTTCCACGATTCAATAACAAATATTTATACAAGTGCATTTGAAGGTTGCACTGGTTTAACTGGAACACTTACTTTGCCACAAGGGTTAATAACACTAGGTCAATATGCTTTTTATAAATGTAGTGGACTAACTGGAGTGAACTTAAATGACAATCTGGAAACAATAGGTAATTCAGCTTTTTCAGGAGTTGGTTTTGCTGAGGGAACTACAATTGTTATGCCATCGGCTCTAAAAAGCATTGGAAGCTATGCTTTTGATTATCCAGATGGTGTTTATAAATATATATTTGACTTTACAAAAACATCTGCAGATGTTGATATTCCATACAGTTCAAGTTTGATTGGTGGTGGTGGAGTCCCTTATTTAACAGAGTATATTTTACCTTATGAAAGAGCCTTTGAATTTATCACTAGTTTTTGGATGGGGCAGGCTATAAACAATGAGACAATAAAGTGAAGTCGGAGGCCAAGCGGTCTTAGGAAGA
>JAZNPU010000059.1:0-10585 GCA_045589795.1 Clostridia bacterium | reverse complement strand
ACAAACAACACAAATGTTGGAGGTGCAATTCCAGATTCAGTTGCATAAAAGATTTTTAATCTTTTACCATTTTTGCTTGGAGGGCTACTAATTGCATAAGCATTTTGCAAAATGTCATTTAAGTTGCCTGAAGTTATTCTCTTGTTTGCATTTTCATAAACTTCTGTGACAGCTTGCATAAGCTTTTCCATTCTTTTTCCTGTTAGTGCACTCAAATATACACTTTTGAAATAGCTCATATAAGCAAGATCTGTTTGAAGTTGTTTGTCGAACTTGTTCATTGTATTGTTGTCTTTTTCAATCAAGTCCCATTTGTTCATAACAACAACACTAGGCTTAAGTTCTTCATGAATCAATCCAGCAATGCGAACATCTTGTTCACTTAGTGGTTGTGAAGCATCAACAACCAAAACAACAACATCAGCTCTTCTGATGCTGTCAATAGTTCTGAAAACACTATATCTTTCTGTGGTTTCATCTTCAATTTTACTCTTTCTTCTGAGTCCTGCAGTGTCAATGAGAGTATATTTTTTCTTGTTGTAATTAAACGGAATGTCTACAGCATCTCTTGTTGTTCCTGCCACATCACTAACAATCACACGATTTTCACCCAAAAGTCTGTTAATAATGCTGCTTTTGCCAGCATTTGGCTTTCCAACAATGGCAACTTTTATTGTTTCATCAGCTTCTTCAGCTGAACTTTTTGGCAAGTTTTCAACAACTCTGTCAAGTAGATCACCAAGACCAAGAGCTTGTTCAGCTGAAATTCCGATAGGTTCCCCTAGTCCAAGACTATAGAACTCATACAAAGATTCTTCATTAAATGTGTCTAATTTATTAACAACAAGCAACACTGGCTTTTTACATCTTCTGAGTTTGTGTGCAACATCAAGGTCGGAAGCCGTCAATCCTTCTTTTCCATCAACCAAGAATAAAATCAAATCAGCCATGTCAATGGCAATATCTGCTTGAGCCAAAATGTGTTTGCTAAATTTATCTTCACTTTTAAGTTCAATTCCACCAGTGTCAATCATAGTAAAAGAATGCCCACACCATTCAGCATCAGCATAAATTCTGTCACGAGTCACACCAGGTTCATCATTAACAATTGATATTCTTTTTCCAACAATGCGATTAAAAAATGTTGATTTCCCAACATTAGGTCTGCCAACAACGGCAACCAAAGGCAATTTACCCATAATTATCTCCTTTGATTATTATATACTATAATTACAACCAAATCAAGAATTTTTGGGTTATGCTTGCTCACTTTTTTTGTTAATAATTTGCCTTAATATAAATTAAACAATCGCCATTTTTGTCAGATTTTTCGGGGTGTTATGTGTGACATAACATAAAAAATAGGGGCTGCTTCCCCCTATTTTCTTTATATTTTTTTTACACCAAGACCAGCAAACATTTCTGAAAAAAATCTTTTAACTTTATATCTTGCCTCTTTAGAAAAAATACATACTATTCCCAAAACCAGCAAACAAATTCCAATGGTCGCAAGCAAGACCCAAAGTGAACTTAGGCTTGCACCACTGCCACTATTTGAGAGTCCTGCAATGACACTAACTTCTCCATTTCCATTTTCAAGACTAACATCTTGTAAACTTATTTCGCTTGCATCAGAACTTCCATACAAAACCACATCTAATGTTTTTGTTAGTGGTTCACAACTGTTTAGAACCAAATCCTTTTCAATGTTCTCACAGCCCATTTCAAACAACATTGCAAATCCAGATAGTTGTTGGTTATAATTTCCGCCACCCATATAAATATCTTTTATGAATCCTGGATACACTTTATCTGCATACGACTTTATGCTATATGCAAAGTTTTTGTTTTCCTGATAGTTTTGATTTGAAGAACCTATAACCATTCTAACTTTGCTCATTTGTGTTCCGTTAACAGTTGTTAGATACTCACTTCTTGGAGTGCTGTCTCTGTGAATATCAAATATTGCATCAACACCCGAATCAATCAAAGCCTTGGCTGTCACCTGACTTCTAGTGTATGCACCACTATTGTGTGGAAGATGCAATCTTTCGTCATACTTAACTGTTATTCCCAATTTCTCAAAATTAGATTTTAGTCTTGCTCCCACATCATGAATTCCACCCTCGCCATAAAAACTATCTGTGCCATCAGGAGTAAAATAACATTCGTCATTGTGTGTGTGATACATTCCCACTGTTTTTTTACTAGTTGCCTTTGCAATGTTTTTGGACTGATTATACACACTAGAAACATTATATTCTGGCAATTGCTCGTCTCTTATATACTTAGCATATGCAATCTTGTCTATGCTGTTAACATTACAAATCTCATATAGCTTATTATCTGCAGAAAGATATAAGTCTCCATTTTCAACTTCACCACCTTTCATCAAAACAACTTCGCTTTTGTTTGTATAATCATAAACAGTATAATATGTTTTTGCTTCTTCTGCATAAGCGACAGTTGTTGTTAGACCAACACTAGAAAACATATAAGAAACCAAAAGCATAAACACAACACTCTTTGCAACAGCTTTGTTTGTCTTTACCTTATTTGTTGAAGACTTTTTGCTGTTTGATTTAAGTTTTCCATTTTTTTCACTGTCGTATGTATGAGTTTCAAAATTAAATTCTTTTTTTTGGTCATCTGGTTTTGCATTCGTGAATGCTCTTCCTAAAAACTCAGCTAAACCAACAGCAATCAAAATGGCAATCACATAAGTTCCAAAAGCTCCACCAACACCTAATCCCAAAACTGTTGGTGTTCCTAAATTAAAATTAATAATCCACTGAACAATTTGAGATAAAGATATTCCAAACACAGCACACACAAAAGCATTTCTTCGACTTCTTCCAAGCATATATGCAACCACACCTGCAACAATGCCATAAACAAAAGTGTTGTCAACAATAACATCATCGGCAGTTGCACTTGGCAATAACCATTCTAAGCCATATATAATTCCAGCAACCAAAATTGTTCCAATAAAAGCTCTAAGCAAATCTCTGCTCCAACCACAGCTTATAAGCATATAAATACATAATCCAAACGGAATGATATATCCACCAATCGACACTGCAAAATATTCACCAATATAAATTGGTGGCACAGCAATTCCAATGGCTATTGCAATCAAAATTATGATTGCCTGTTTGTCATTTAATCTCAAATTATCAAGTATTTTTTGACCAGCACCAAACATCAACAGAATGATTATTGCAGTCAAAATTGCTAAAGTTGTTGTCATAAATTCGTCTCCTTGATTGTAGTATGTCAATAAGCGACAAATTTATACACAAAAAAACACCATTTTTATATGGTGCTTAAAAATTCATTTTTTACATTTGGCAACTCAATTTGTTCAAGTGCCAAATTATGTTTATAGTTTGTCCTAACAGAAAATTTTAGTTTATATGCAACAAGTTGTTGCTTTTTTGTTTTTGCTTGCTTATTGGCTTGTTTATCGCCGTATTTTTCATCACCCAAAAGTGGCAAACCAATATGTGCCAAATGTGCACGAATTTGATGGGTTTTTCCGGTTTCAATTTCAACCTCGAGCAAACTTAAAATATCGTTTGTTTTCAAAAGTGTATATTTTGTTATGATTTGCGAATAACCTGGTTTTTCTGTGTCACTAATATAGCACATTGCAGCCTTGGCATCCTTTTTGTGATATGCCACAAGTCTTTCGGATTTTTTGCTTGGAACTCCCACAACAATGGCTAAATAATATTTTTTGATGGTATGCTTTTTGAAAGATTCATCAAGTTGTTCTTTGGTTTGTTGATCTAATGCAAAAACAACAAGTCCAGTTGTGTTGCGATCAATTCTGTGAACTGCAAAACATTGTTGACCAATTTGCTTTGAAACCTTGCTCTGCAAACATTCTCCAGACTCAGTGACCACTTCTATGTTTGCTGGTTTGTTAACCACAACCAAGAATTTGTCTTGATAAAGAACAGGAATTTCTCGTTCATTTTTTGTTAATCCAAAAATTTCAACAACATCACCAACATTAACTTCTGTGTCTGCCTTGATTCTTTTGCCGTTGAGTTTTATATCCTTTTTTCTGAGAAGTTTTTGAACGGTTGCATAAGAAATTTCTCCCAGTTCTTCCAAAATAAATTTAACGAGCGATTTATTTGCCTTTTTGCATACAAGTGTTTCCACAATAATTTCCTTTGCAAGTTTTGCAGTTTGTATATTTTTTCTGTAAATATTTTATCACAACAAAAACAACAAGAGCAAGCACAACAGCAATTATTATTGGTTCTATAATTTTTCCTGCAAAAGCAAGTCTTGCAATTGTGTATGAAACAAACGAACAAAAATATGCTATTGCAAATTGAAACACAAACAAAAACAAAGCAAATCTTCGGCTTATTTCTTTGGCTGTCACACTAAGTGATGAAATGCATGGACTATATAGCAAAACAAACACCAAAAATGCCAAAGCCGATGCTTTTGAAAAATAAATTGTGCTGGTTGACAAGGTTAAACTTGCTGCCAAAACAGACAAATTTCCAACAACCCCATTTGCAATCGACATAAAAGATATAATCATTTCTTTGGCGATAATACCAATAAATAAAGCAACCACAATTGCTGGACTTTCAAACCCTAAGGGTTTGAAAATAATGCTTATTCCTTTGCAAACAGAATACAAAATACTATCATCTGGTGAAGAAACATATTGCAGATTGAAATTGATATTTAATAAAATCCAAACAACAACAGAACTGATAACCAATGTTCCACCGACTCTTTTTATGAACCCAAAAACATTTGTCAAAATGTTCTGCAATATTTTTTTAACTGTTGGAATCCTTAGTGGTGGAATTTCCATTACAAATTGTTCAGGCTTCTTATTTGTGATTTTGCTGGCAATTGCTGAAACAATAAGTCCAACAACAAGCCCAAGCACATACATCAAAAACACCATCAAAGCTTTATTTTGTTGAAAAAATGCAGAACAAATCAATGCATAAACAGGAAGTTTTGCTCCACAGCTGGCAAAGGGAACAACCATAGCAGTTCGCTTTTTCAGAGATAAACTATCAAGTGACCTTGTTGTGAGCATTGCAGTTGTTGAACAACCAAAGCCCATAATCAAACTAAACAAACTTTTGCCAGTTAACCCAACCTTCTTCAAAAATGGATCAAACATAACAGCTACTCGACTTAAATAACCAATATCTTCCAAAAAATTAAAACACAAAAATAACAGAACAACTTGTGGCAAAAATCCCACAACAACACCAATTCCTGCAACTGCACCATTCATAATCAGCGAATGTGCCCATGCAGAAATTGAGAGCTTGCACAAAAAGTTGTTAATCATTTCAGAAAAATAATTAAAAATATCTTCGACTATTACAGAAAAGTTTGTGCCAATGGCTCCAAATGTTATAACAAACACTAAAAACAGCACAAGCAGAAATATAGGCAATGCTAAAAACTTGTTGAACAAAATTTTATCAAGTTTTGCTTGGCCATAAATTTTTGCCCCAGTTGTGTATATTTGGCTTATTATGTTGTCAATATAGTCAAATCTTATGCCATTATTTTTAATATAGTCTTGTGCCAGATTGCCCAAATATGGCAACCTAGGTGTCACAAATTTGTCAATAACCTTGCTCACCGTTTCAAGCAAAACATCAGCGGATTTTTTCTTTCTTGCATCAATTGGAACAACTGGCACTCCAAGCAATTTTTCCAGTTTTTCATAATCTAAATTTTTAACTTCTTTTGCCATATTTACTGCGAGCACAACCTTGTGCCCAGCTTCCAAAAGTTGCAAACTCAAAAGTAAATTTCGGCTTAAGTTATTGGCATCACAAATATTTATGATAACATCATCTTTATGTCCTTTCAAAAAAGATGTTGCAACCTTTTCTTCTTCAGAAAAATCCTGAAGTGCATAAATTCCAGGCAAATCATAAACCTTTATTTTTTTGTTGTTGTGTTTTATCTCTTTTTGAGCAATATCAACTGTCACACCATGCCAATTTCCAACATGGTTATTACTTTTTGTCAAGGTGTTAAATAGTGTGGTTTTTCCGGTGTTTGGGTTTCCTACAATAATCAATTCAGACATACACTACCACCTTAGAACTAACAACCTCATCAAGTGCAAGTAAATAACCTCTAACACAAACAATAATGTTCTGTTTGTTTGGTTTGCTTATTATGCTGATTGTTTGCCCAACAATTATACCAAGTTCACTAAATCGTTTTAATAGTTTGTCATTAACCTCTTCAATTTTACAAATTCTTAATTTTGTGTTGATTGGGGCTAAATTTAATAAATATTCCATGATAAAAGTATATTTTGCTTTCTTCAACAAAATAACCAATACCAAGCAATAAAAAAAGGCATAATGTTATGCCTTATTTGGGTTTTTTCCAAGCATCTTTTCAAAGTCGTTAATAAAATCAAAAAATGTTGAAATGTCTTTGAATTGTTTATAAACACTAGCAAAGCGAACATAGCTAACTTCGTCAAGTTCTTTCAAACCTTCCATAACATATTCACCAATAACTTTTGTTGAAATTTCTTCGTCGAGCCTGTTATAAACTTTCTTTTCAATTTCACTCACCAAAGAATCAATTTGATGCATAGTCACAGGTCTTTTTTCGCAAGCACGAATGATTCCTCTTTTAACCTTTTGAATATCAAAAAGTTCTCTTTCTCCATTATTTTTAACAACCATGATTGGTGTGGTTTCAACTGTTTCATAAGTGGTAAATCTTTTGCCACAATTTAGGCATTCTCTTCGTCTGCGAATAGCATTGTTTTCTTCAACTGCACGAGAATCAACAACCTTGCTATCTTCAGCACCACAGAACATACATTTCATAAAATTTTCTCCAAATGTTGTATTATGCCTCACATTATACCACAAAATCTTGTGATTAGCAACTATTCATAGCCAGTTTCTTTTTTTACAGTTCTTTTGAATTGCATATATGTTTTCAGCTGTTCCTGATTAGCTTTTGTTCTAGCTGTTTGCAACTCCTCTTGAGGTGCTAACCTAATAAGCAAAACATCTTCCCCTATCTTTTTTAAGTTTTCAATGGGCACAAAAATATCTTCGCTTTTTTTCATAAACTTTTTAATTCCTGGCACAACAACACCCGTCACTTTGCCCGATTGCCTTTCAAAAATGATATCAATCACATGACCTAGTTTTTTGCCATCATAAATATTCACGACTTCTTTTTCGCGAAGATTATCAAAACTAATTTCCATATTTTAATATATGCAAATTTACAAATAAAATTTCATTTACACAAAATATTTATATTTTGATTGTATAAAAACACTCCTTTATTGAAAAAATATGAGATAAAGGGGGTTAAAACATGGCAAATAAGGTTGTGATTTGTGGAATAGACACCAGTTCGCTTCCTAAGTGCACAAACGAAAAATCAATAGAACTATTAAAAAAAATTAAGCAAGGCGATTCCTCTGCTCAGGAAGAGTTTGTTATGCTTAATATGAGACTTGTGTTGTCGGTTATTCAAAGGTTCAACATAAAATCCGACACAGCAGATGATGTGTTTCAAGTTGGCATGATTGGTCTCATTAAATCTATTGAAAACTTCGACCTTTCTCTTGGAGTTAAGTTTTCAACTTATGCTGTTCCAATGATAATAGGTGAAATTCGAAGATTTATGAGAGACAACAACTCCATCAAGGTTTCTCGAAGCTTAAGAGATATTGCATACAAAGCAATGCAGGCCAAACAAGAACTTCTAAAAACATGTGAAAACGATCCAACAATTGATGATATTGCAGACAGACTACAAATTCCTGTGAGAGATGTTGCTTGTGCACTAGATGCAATCAGCGAGCCAATTAGCCTTTATGAAACTGTTTATGGTGACGACAACGAAAACATACTTGTGATGGACCAAATCAAAGACTTAAACACAGAAAATAGCCTAATTGAGAAAACTGTGCTCAGAGATGCCTTAGATGGCTTAAACGACCGTGAAAAACAAATTTTATTTTTGAGATATTACGATGGCAAAACACAAGTTGAAATATCTCAAGAAATTGGCATTAGCCAAGCACAAGTTTCAAGACTTGAAAAAAATGCAATCGCTATTATTAAACAAATTGTGTAAAACAAAAGACTCTCGTAGAGAGTCTTTTTTATGCCAATTTTGCAATTTCTTTTTTCAAGCGACTCAAAATTTTCTTTTCTATTCTGCTTATATAGCTCTGTGAAATATTCAAAACATCTGCGACCTCTTTTTGAGTCATTTCTTTGCCTGTTGAAAATCCATATCTCATGTCAACAATCTCTCTTTCTCTTGTTGGAAGCTCTAGTAAAACTTCGTTAACCACAGCCCTTTCATCTTGCATCTCAACATCGCAACTAACAAAATCCACTTCTGTTCCCAAAACATCTGCCACACAAAGTTCATTTCCTTCGCTGTCAGTGTTCAATGGTTCATCAATGCTAATTTCTTTTTTTGTTTTATTGTTTTTTCTTAAATACATCAAAATTTCATTTTCTATGCACCTAGATGCATAAGTAGCCATTTTGATATTTTTATCTCCTTTGAAACTGCTCACAGCCTTAATTAGCCCAATTGTTCCAACACTTATTAAATCTTCAATATTAACCCCTGTGTTTTCAAATTTTTGAGCAGTATAAACAACCAATCTAAGGTTTCTTTCAATCAATTCTTGTTTTGCAGATTCGTTTCCATCTGCCAAAAGTTCCACCAACTTTTTTTCTTGTTCTGCAGTTGGCTTTTCTGGAAGCATTCCACTCGCAGGAATAATATAATCAACAGAATCATTTTTAAGTTTTTGAAAAAACTTTTTCAATATTTCAAACATAACAACCTCCTTTTATACAAAACTAGAATTCAACAATGCTTCATGCCTGAGTTTCTGAAAAGATACTCCCACAAAGCAATCCACAACTTCGCCGCCAACACTAAACATTTTTGGTTGAAAAATAGTCACAAAATTTATTCCATTTATGGTTTGACACTTTAACTTTTGTATATTATTAAAAAATCCACTACTGTTGGTTGCAAACAACAAATCCGCATACATTTTGCTTGAAAGACCTTTTTTTAAGCTGTCTATTGCGATAATGACAACACTTTTACCCGAAACAGGTTCTTTTAGGAGATTTCCGGTATCTAAAAAGCCTAAAAGCTTAAATTTTTGAGACCCAATCACCAAAACACACTTTCTTGCTAATTTGAAGTGTTTTTCTGACTGCATAAATTCACAAACCAAAAAGCAAACAGAAAATATGATACCATTAATTCCAATCATTAAGGATAAATAGAAATTATTGATGTATATTGGTAGGTTTAACAACTTCGTTGTTATAAACCAGTTTATGCCACCCAAACAGAAATAATAAAAAATTCCAATGCCGGCAGCAATCAATAGTTTGCTAATGTGTGAAAGCTTGTGCAAAACTAAAGTTAAAGCAATAACATAAACACATATAATCAGAGCTTTCCAAATAATTGAAATGGCATAAAAATCCATCAAAAAACATATAATTGAAAACATTATGCTGGCTGCACAAACCGAAAGAATCCTCGCCTTTGTGCACAAAAACAATTTTATTGAAAACATCAAAAACAAAAATAAAGAAAAATAAGCCAAAAAATATAATTCAATATACACAGCCATAATGTAAGTATATTAAATTTTATAATCTTATGATGAAAAATAATTGCTTGATTTTTAGCGAAATATATATTTTTGCACAAAAAAAAGACACTTTTGAAAGTGTCTTTTTTTTAGTTCTTACCAAATTTCTTTCTTAAAAATGGTGGTAAATCATTTTCTTCAACTTCAATTCTTGAAGAGAAAACATCTCTGTCTGCAACTGGTTCACTGACAGGAGTTGCTGGTCTTTCAACTTGTGGTTGAGGTTCAATTTGAGGTTCTTCTTCTAAAAGTTGAGAATAGCTTTGAGTTCTTTCAACTGTTTTAGCCTCTTTATTTCCGCCAATCACTGAGGTTTTTCCCGCAACAATGTCAGAAAATTTTAGTCTTTCAGTTCTAACATCTCCAACTGTTGGCTTTGGAATTTCCACCTTTTGACCATCTTCTTCAAATTTGCTTCCAGGGAATCCTGTTGCAACAATTGTCACACTAACAGTGCCTTTATATTTTTCATCAATAGTTGCACCAAAGATTGTGTTTGCTTCTGGGTCAATAACTTCTTTGACAAGCTTAACCGCTTCGTTAACTTCGCCCAAAGTCAAATCATATCCACCAGTAATGTTTATGATAACTGCTTGAGCACCCTCGATTGTTGTGTCCAACAGTGGGCTTGCAACGGCACCACGAACAGCATCAATATTTCTATTTTCACCTTTTCCAACACCAATGCCCATGTGAGCAAGTCCACGGTTTTTCATAACTGTGCGAACATCAGCGAAGTCAAGGTTAATAAGGCTCGGAGTCGCAATCAAATCTGCAATTCCTTGAATACCTTGTCTTAAAACATCATCGGCATACTTAAATGCATCAACAACACCTGTTGTGCTTGGAACAACCTCAAGAAGTCTTTCGTTAGGGATAACAACC
>JAZNPU010000058.1:0-12240 GCA_045589795.1 Clostridia bacterium | reverse complement strand
CTGTTTCCAAGGTGGTCAACATCATCAAGATGTCCAAGACCTTCACTCAAAGACAAGTGATAGTTGATGCTAGAAACGATATCATCAAACATCAAGTGTCTGCCAACGAGCAAGTCATAGTTTTCAAGAATTGCATTTTTTCTTGCTTCAATTGTTTTGTGGCCTTTGATAACTTCCAAAAGTGTTGGCAAGTGAACTAATGTATCAAGTTCAACATCGTCTGGATTAACACCACAATATGCTTTTAGGTTAACTGTGTTGTTTCCAAGAACATAAAATTTATTTTTCTTTCCTTCAACACAAACTTTGTTTACACCTGCATTTTGAATTTGCCAAGCTTGTTCTTCTGTTAGTTGTTCACCAGCAACAAACATTGGTTTGCCTTTAACAATAACATCTTCTGCAAGAGTTAGGCCAGCGATTCTGTTTGCAAGAGCAAGTTTTTGGTTGAATTTGTATCTACCAACATTAGTGATATCATAACGGCGAGTTGAATAGAATCTTTTTTCAAGGTCTTTTTTGATCGCCTTATAGTTAAGAACTTCACCAGGTCTTAGTCTTTTTGAAATTTCAACAAGAGCTTCTTCTTCATTTTTTGTATGATCTTTTTCAATTGTTTTAACAATGATTGGGTGATGATCAAAAATTTCCAAAAGTTGCTCATCAGAAGAAAGACCCATTGCTCTTAGGAAAATTGTTGCTACCATTTTTCTTGAACGGTCAACATGTGCCCAAAGAACACCATTTTGATCTTCTTCAAATTCTAGCCAAGCACCACGGTTTGGCATAATGTCAGTTTCTGTGACAAAGTTTCCAGCTTTGTTAACACCTTGGCTGCAATAAACACCAGGGCTACGAACAAGTTGGCTAACAACTGCTCTTTCTGCACCGTTAATGATAAATGAGCCGTTGTCGGTCATAAGAGGAATGTCGCCCATGAACACTTCTTGTTCAACAACTTCTCCTGTTTCCTTATAAACCAAACGAACTTTAACTTTTAGAGGCAAGCTATATGTTGCATCGCAAGTCTTGCATTCTGCTTCGGTATATTTTGGTGTGCCACTTAAGCTGTGTCCAATAAAATGCATTTCAACACGACAGTCTGTGTTGTCTTCTCGCATATCTGAACGGTTGAGGTTGTCAGTATCTGTGATTGGAGAAAAATCCCTGAGTACATCACGGATTCCTTTTGTTATGAAGTTGTTATAACTTTCTTTTTGAACTTCAACAAGATATGGAATATCTAAAAGCTCATCAATTTTTCCAAACTTATACCTCTCTGTTTTTCCGTATTTTACTTTTTTAACATTAATATCTTTAATGCTCATTCTACCCTCCTAGGTAAAAAAATATATTTATTTGCTTAACCTTCTGCATCACAAGGTATCCTCGCCGTTGTAAGAGAAGAAAAACAGACAGAAAAATGTGATTTTGTTAGGTAAAATCTAACCAAAAACCCTTTTATTTTTTTATATTAACAAGCATTTTTATTCAAAAATAGGTATAAAAATGCACAATACTCATAGTACATACATCATAGTATCACAATAAAATTGCAAAGTCAATAGTTTAACAAAAAAAAATAATTTATGGCAACTATTTTCATATAGATTTCAAAAAATATATCAAAATATTTTGCTTAAAAACAAAAAAAACACATGCAAAATGCATATGTTTTGTTTTATACTTTTTGATTGTTTAATTGTTTCTTATTTGTCTTTTTAGCCTTGATCGCTCTAACAATGTTTTCAACAATAATGTGAATAAATCCTTGAATAAGAACCAAATAATATGTTAGCACTCTGTATGCAATAAGTGCCCACACAATGTTTTCTCCAACAGAATATGGTCCAATTGCAAATAAGAAAATATAACATATTTCCATTGTTCCTGTTCCCCCAGGAAGTGGCAAGCAAGTGCTAACCATCAGGCATAAATAATATTGAGCCATGCAGATTAGCATACACATCAAAACATCATATGATCCCACTAGGAAAAAATCACCAAATGCCATTGTCACACAGAAAGGAATTAAGGCAAAAGACAAACATTCTATCAAACACAAAAACACAGTTGTGAACAATATTCCTTTGTTTTTGTTAAGATATTTTATTGAACTTTGATATTCCTTAACTTGTTGCAATAATTTATCAAATGCCTGACGATAATTTTTTACGATATGAAGCTTATATCCTACTCTAACAAGCCATTGAATAAATGATCTACCAATTACTTTACCGTTTCCAATAATAAAATATAGGAAGCACGAAATAACTGTGACAATCAATCCAATTGCACCAATAATTTGAACAAGTGTCATCAAAAATCCTTGCAAACTTCCGTTAACAGGAATTGTTGGCACAACAAAAACAAACATTATTATTGATATTATTGTATATACAAAGTTATATACTATTAATTTAATAATAGGAATACTAGTTGCAAGACCCGCACCAACCCCACTTTTTGTTAGCCTAATGATTTGTGAAGGTTGACCACCAATTTGTGTTGGAGTTATAAAGTCATAATACTTTCCAACACTGGCTAATCTATAAGATAACCCCAACTTTCTTTTTCCAGTTGTTTTTCTGATTAATGTATAAAACAAAAAAGTTTCGCAAATAAAGAATAAAGCAAGTAGACCTAGTCCACCCAAAAGCCACCACATTCTTGGACCCTGTTCAACAAATACATCTAAAGGATTGCTTCCATTTGCAGATTCCAAAAGATTTTTGACAATGAATACCATCAAAACAATATTGATTGCCAAGAAAATTAAGTTTGTGATAAAACTCTTTTTCTTAGTTGTCTTTTGTTCACTGGCAACGGCTTCTTTCATGAGTTCATGGACGGTTTCTTTTTCTAGAATACTGTCATCATCAACAAACTCACCTAAAGTGATTTGATTTGGATCAACCTCTTCTGGTTTTTGCTGCTCTTTATTTTCTGCATCAGAAGAAACAGGTGGCAAAACACCATCTAACATAAGTTGTTCCTCTACCTTTTTCTTCTTTTTGGCCATATATCATAAGTATATCATACGAAATCAAATTTTGCAAAAGGTTATATAATATATTAATTTGAAATATCTTTTTTATAAATTAAATAAACACAAAAAAAGGAGCTTTGCGGCTCCTTTTTATCTTAAAATTTGCAACTAGTCTGTTTCAAAAACTATTTAATAATTTTAGAAACTACACCAGAACCTACAGTTCTACCACCTTCACGGATAGCGAAACGAAGACCTTCTTCGATAGCTACTGGAGTGATAAGTTTAACTGTCATTCTTGTGTTGTCACCAGGCATTACCATTTCAGTTCCTTCTGGTAGTTCGATAGAACCAGTAACATCAGTTGTTCTGAAATAGAATTGTGGACGATAGTTGTTGAAGAATGGTGTATGACGGCCACCGTCAGCTTGTGTTAGAACATAAACTTCAGCATTAAATTCTGTGTGTGGGTTGATTGAACCTGGTTTGCAAAGAACTTGACCTCTTTCAACATCAGTTCTTTGGATACCACGAAGAAGAACACCAACATTGTAGCCAGCAACTGCTTCGTCAAGAAGTTTACGGAACATTTCGATACCTGTAACAACAGTTGAAGTTTTGCCTTCTTTAAGACCAACGATTTCAACAGTGTCGTTTAGTTTTAGAACACCACGTTCTACTCTACCTGTAACAACAGTACCACGGCCAGTGATTGTGAATACGTCTTCAATTGGCATTAGGAATGGTTTGTCTGTGTCACGAGCAGGTGTTGGGATGTAAGCATCAACTGCATCCATAAGTGCACGGATAGCGTTAACATTTTCAGAATCCCATCTGCCAGCTTTAGCATCTTCAAGAGCCATAAAGCCTGAACCACGAACGATTGGAGCATTGTCTCCATCAAATCCGTATTGAGAAAGAAGTTCTCTAACTTCCATTTCAACAAGATCAGCAAGTTCTTCGTCTCCACCTAGTTGGTCCATTTTGTTCATGAATACAACAATTTTTGGAACGCCAACTTGACGAGCAAGAAGAATGTGTTCTCTTGTTTGAGGCATAACACCGTCAGTAGCAGCAACTACAAGGATAGCACCGTCCATTTGAGCAGCACCAGTGATCATGTTTTTAACATAGTCAGCGTGTCCTGGACAGTCTACGTGTGCGTAGTGACGACCTTCTGTTTGATATTCAACGTGTGATGTGTTGATTGTAATTCCTCTAGCTTTTTCTTCTGGAGCTGAGTCGATTTGATCGTAGTCTTTAATTTCTTTGCTATCTGGATCATAGTCATGAGCCATGATGAAAGAAATAGCAGCAGAAGTTGTTGTTTTACCATGGTCAACGTGTCCGATTGTACCAACGTTAACGTGTGGTTTTGAGTTGTCAAATTTTGATTTTGCCATTATTTTTCTCCTTAATTTTTTTGTGATTTATTTTTATGCTTTTTTAGCATTCTCACCAATAATTTTTTCTGCAACATTGCGAGGAACTTCAGCATAGTGTGATGGTTCCATTGTGTAGTTTCCACGACCTTGAGTGTTGCTTCTAAGGTCACTGATATAACCAAACATTTCTGCTAGTGGAACTTCAGCTCTAATAGTTTGAACACCATTTTTGAGGCTTGTTCCAACAACATTACCACGGCGTTTTGAAATATCGCCCATAACATCACCAAGATATTGATCTGGAACTTCAATTTCAACACCCATGATTGGTTCTAGGATAACAGGGTCGCCTTTCTTCATACCATCTTTGAATGCCATTGATGCAGCAATCTTAAATGCCATTTCTGAAGAGTCGACATCGTGATAGCTTCCGTCATAAACAGTTGCTTTGAAGTCTACTGTTTCGTAGCCAGCAAGCACACCGCTCATCATAGCTTCTTGAATACCCTTATCAACAGCAGGGATATATTCTTTTGGAATTGATCCACCAACTGTTTCATCAACGAATTGATAACCTTCACCTGGCTTCAATGGTTCAAAACGGATCACACAGTGTCCATATTGACCTTTACCACCAGATTGACGGATATATTTTCCTTCAACAGAAACTGGGTTTCTTAATGTTTCTCTGTATGCAACTTGAGGAGCACCAACATTACATTCAACTTTGTATTCTCTTCTCATACGATCAACAATGATGTCTAGGTGCAATTCACCCATACCTTCAATGATGGTTTGACCTGTTTCTTGGTCTGTATGACGACGGAATGATGGGTCTTCTTCTGAAAGTTTCTTAAGAGCATTTGCCATTTTTTCTTGGTCTGCTTTTGTTTTTGGTTCAACAGCAAGCTTAATAACTGGTTCTGGGAATTCCATTGGATCAAGAATGATTGGAGCTTTTTCGTCGCATAGTGTTTCACCAGTTGTTGTGTCTTTCAAACCAACAAGTGCAACAATGTCACCAGCATAAGCTTCAGTTTCTTCGCTACGGCTGTTAGCATGCATACGAACAAGTCTACCGATTCTTTCTTTTGTTCCCTTGTTGCTGTTATAAACATAGCTACCAGAAACAAGTTTACCAGAATAAATTCTGAAGAATGTCAATGTTCCAAATTGATCTTTAGCAATTTTGAATGCTAGTCCACTAAGTGGTTCATCATCTCTTGCTTCTCTTGTGATTTTCTTATCTGTTTTTGGGTCAATTCCTTCAACGGCATCAATATCAATAGGACTTGGGAAATAGTCAACTACTGCATCAAGCAACAATTGAGTTCCTTTGTTTTTGTATGATGATCCACAAAGAACAGGAGTTAAAGCTAGGCTGATTGTTCCTTTTCTGATTGCTTTTTTAACTTCTTCGATTGTTAATTCTTCACCAGCGAAATATTTTTCCAATAGTTCATCGTCTAGTTCAGCAACAGCTTCGATAAGTTCATCATGATATTTTTGAGCGATTGATTTCATGTCGTCAGGAATTTCAACAACATCAATTTGTTCACCTTTTTCATCTTTATAAATATGAGCTTTCATTGTGACAAGGTCAACAAGTCCAACAAAGCTGTCTTCTTTTCCGATTGGAAGTTGAAGAGGAACAGCATTTGCACCAAGTTGTTCTCTCATGGCTGTGACAGCCGCAAAGAAGTCTGCCCCCAAGATATCCATTTTGTTAACATATGCAATTCTTGGAACTTTATATTTATCAGCTTGTTTCCAAACTTTGATTGATTGAGCTTGAACACCTTCTTTAGCTGTGAACAATTCAATAGCACCATCAAGAACTTTAAGGCTTCTTTCAACTTCGATTGTGAAGTCTACGTGCCCTGGGGTATCAATAATGTTAATTTTGTGGTCTTTCCAAACACAAGTTGTTGCAGCAGAAGTAATTGTGATACCTCTTTCTTGTTCTTGTGCCATCCAGTCCATTGTTGCTTCACCGTCGTGTGTTTCACCGATTTTGTGAGACTTACCGGTATAGAACAAAATTCTTTCAGTTGTTGTTGTTTTACCAGCATCGATGTGAGCCATGATACCAATGTTTCTAATTTTTTCTAATGCATAATCTCTTGGCATATGAATTTTTCTCCTAAAAGTTTCACAATTATGCGGGCCAAAACCCCACATAACCTACTATATAATTATAAAATATTTTTATAAATTTTCCAACTAAATTTGAACACTTTTTACAATTTTTAGCCCAAGAAGCTAAATATTTTTTGGAATTTTGTTAAAATGTCTAATTTTCAGCAAATTTCAACACAAAACAAGTGCTCAAATAAACATTAAACAGACATTAGCTGTCTGTTTAAGTGATTTTTTATTATGCTTTTGCAGCAGCCAGATTTGGGCAATCAAACATTGCCAAAATCTTACCAACGATAAGATGCGAAAGCTTTGTTTGCTTCTGCCATTCTGTGCATTTCTTCTTTCTTTTTGAAAGCTCCGCCAGTTTGGTTAAAAGCATCCATTAATTCATTAGCAAGCTTAACAGCCATTGTGCGGTCAGATCTCTTGCGAGCATAATCTACAATCCAACGAATTGCAAGAGTTTGACGACGAGCTGGACGAATTTCCATTGGAACTTGGTATGTTGCACCACCAACACGGCGAGCTTTAACTTCTAGAACTGGTTTAACATTTTCTAGAACTTTATCCCAAACTTCCATTGCAGAAACGCCAAGTTTGCTAGAACTGTTTTCTAATGCTTCGTAAACGATTTTTTGAGCGATTGTGCGTTTTCCATCTTCCATAACTTGGTTAATAAGTTTTGTCACATCTGTGCGATTATAAACTGGATCAGGAAGCACTTCTCTTACGATAGCAGCATTTCTTCTTGACATGATATTTCCTCCGATTTTATTTTTTTGCTAAATTTTAGCAATAACCAAAATGCAAATTTACATTTGCTTCATTATTTAGGTCTTTTTGCACCATATTTGCTTCTTGATTGTTTACGGTCTTTAACACCAGCTGTGTCAAGTGTTCCACGAACAATATGGTAACGCACACCAGGAAGGTCTTTAACACGACCGCCACGAATAAGAACAACACTGTGTTCTTGCAAGTTATGGCCAATACCTGGAATATAAACCGTTCCTTCCATTTTGTTAGAAAGTCTTACTCTTGCGATTTTTCTTAAAGCAGAGTTAGGTTTCTTTGGAGAAGTAGTAGTTACAGATAGACAAACACCTCTTTTTTGTGGACATTCTTCCAAAATTGGAGATTTCGCCTTAACGGTTTTGTCTTTTCTGCCTTTACCGTGACGGATTAATTGAGCGATGGTTGGCATAGTTCTACCTCCTATAAGATTGATGAACTCCCCAGCCCCATGAGGAAATTCTTAACAAGTTTGCACTTAATTTTTACACACCTATAAAAAATTAGGCACAAAAAATGCTAAACACGATTTGTCATGCGGTGTTATTTTATCAAACTAAAATCAATAAGTCAATACAATCACACAATTTTTTATAAAAAAATACCAGATTTTTATGGGCTTTTAGCAAAGAAAAAACCACCAAAAATGGTGGTTGTTTATTTATTTGGTCCGTGTTGCTTAATGTATCCAATTTTGTAGTCAATCTTTTTGATTTTTCCAAGAATTGGAGCTAAATCAATTGGCAAACTGCTTTCAATCAAAGACAAAATTTTTCTTTCTTCAGATTTTGTCATATCATAACAAAATTTATAACCTTTGTCTGAAATGTCGATGCCAACTAATGTTCCATATGTGAACAGCTTGTTATAAGTTGTTTTGAGCCTATACTCTTCCACTTCATAACACACCAAGTCAATCAAACTGTTTATATTTTCTGGATCAGATTTCTTTGTAAGTTTTTTGATTTTTTTAACTAAATCTTTTGGCAAAACACCAATGATTGTTTCAAATGTTGAATAATAATTTTCATAAGTCAAATCATCATAAAGTTTAAGCACATGGCACAAACATTCAATGTTTTTGACTTTTTGCATATATTCATAACTTGTGTAATCTTCATCAACATAAAGAGCTGTCCAACCAACTGTTTGAGCCAACTTATGCAGATCGATATTTTTCATAGACATTTTCCTTATTCTCTTTCTGAAGGAGCGGCTTGCCTGTTGTAAATATATTGATGTGCTTCAAAAAACTTTTTCAATGAATCCGCAAGACATTCTGGACGACCTTCAGCAAGAGCTTTGCTGCCCCATGAGGTTGTGCGAACAAGATGCTCAACTGAAGCCGTTTGTGCTTTGATTATGCTTGATAGTTTTCTGTGTTTATCACCTCTGCCATTATTGCTTAAATCTGTTAAAAGATTGTCTATATAGAATACTGGATCATAGCTTTCAGTGTATGCATTTTCTGCAGTTGCATCTGGACTTGGCAAAACAATGTCATACTTTTGTGAATGTAGTCGTTTCTGATCTAACCCTGCTGTTGCATATCTGTGAAGATTGTTGTATTGTTGACGAAGAATAACCATGTCAGCAAAATATTCATAATCTGTCATTGGACGACCATCTAAAATAATTGCCTTGTTTCCATTTGACATCATAATTTTATTTTTATCAGCAGAAATATGCATTCCAAACAAAGCACCAATTCTTAAAAGTTGATACTTTTTGAAGGCATCTGGCATTTTAATAACCTTACGACCATCAGCATATGTTTTAATTTCAGATCTTGGAATATAATATGCATTAGGAAATCCCATAACTCTTCTCCTTAATCACTAACGAGCATTGCAGACAAGAAATTTTTATAGCTTTGCTCTTCATTAGTCAATACAAGATTGTCAACATCAATTTCAACCAAAGTTAATAACACTACTCTTTTGGGATTCATTCCAACTGTTTCAATGTATGTGCTTGGTTGAGAAAGTTCAGATTCCATTTTGTTGGCAAACTCTAAAAACATTTTAATATTTTCCATTGCTGAAATATAAGTTTCTTCGATTGTATTTCCAGAAGCAGTGATGTCTAAATCTGGGAATAAACCAACATAGCAACCTTCGTCCTTATCAGCATATACAACAAATGGATAAACACAGTTTTTCATTTTGTTTCCTCTCTATAATAGCTTTATAATCTATTTTAACATAACGAAAATCAAAATGTAAAATGTTTTTATTGTATTGACTGATTAGATTATATCATTAAAAGCCATTTTTGTAAATACCCTTTTTTCTTTTTGTTTGCACAAAAAAATAGGGCTAAACCCTATTTTATACATTTGAGCTATTTAATATCAATGTCACAGAAGCAGATGTTGTGATTGCTGTGATTGTGTTATATGGCAAACCTTCTTGCTTGTAAATGTTTTGTCCTGGATTTTGTTGAACATCGCCATAGAATAAGTAGCAATCTGTTCCTCTTTGACTTTGAAGATGATAATTAACTTTGTTGATGTCAACACATGAAGCATCGATTGTCACAGATTGACTTGAGTTATTTGTATCAACACGAATGTCTCCAGAAAGCTCAGCAAGTGTCAAGTGAACACGACCATTTGCTGAATAAACCTTAATGGTTCCTTTTAGCCCTGTTGCAGTCACTTCTCCTGCTCCACCATAATAAGAATAATCTCCAGAAGTGTTGATTTTTATATTGGTGCTATTTTTGTTTTCAAGAGTGATTTTTTGTCTGCTGAAAAGTTCAACTGTGCCAACTGTGTTTTTGGCAGTGATTTTTCCTTCTGTGCTAACAGCCTTTAGGTTTCCAATGTCTCCAGCTTCACCAACAGAAATATCTCCACTGATATTAGAAATATCTAGTCCGTTAGGAGCAGCTTTAACTGTTGTTTGGCTATAAGAGCTGTCAATATCTGCAGTATCAACAAAATCAATAACAATTGTTGAATTATACGAATCTAAATCTAATTCGCCAGAAATGGTTGTGATTGTCACAGCACCGTTGTCTGCTTTGATTGTAGATTTTCCATCTCCCAAAATTTGACCAATTAAAACTTGACCTTTTTGGGTTGTAATGTTCACCAATCCATTAACCACTATTGGGCTTGTGCTGCTATATGGCAACACTGAACCATTTGTGCTGTTAACAGTTAAGTTGTTGCAGGAAACAAAAGAAATATTTCCTGTTTCTGACTTAAATGTCAAATCCCCTGTCAATGCACTGCTGATTGATGCATCACCGGTGTTGGTTTCAATAACTGCTGAACCACCAATTTGACCACAAGACACATCACCGTTTCTTGTTGATTTGATGTCTGCATCGCCAACAACTTTTGTCACATTAACAGAACCTGTTGTGGTTGTCACAGCCAAATCTCCATTCACAGTTCCAAGAGTGATTGTTGATCTGTTGGCTTCAATAGATAAGTCGCTGTTGCAGGTTGTGATATTAATATGTCCTGAAACAGTTTTAATTGTATTCACATCACCATTAAGTGCTGGAACAGAAATGCTTCCTGAATTGGTTTCAACAATAAAGTCTCCACCAACAACTCCACCACTAGCAACTGTCACTCCGCCTGAACCACTTGTCATAACAACATTACCTGAGCAAGATTTCAAGTTTAAGTTTCCGCCACCAGTTTTGAATGAAACATTTCCAAATACAGCATTTTTAACTGTTAAGCTTTCGTTTGTTATTTCAGCAACAATGTTTTTAACTGTCATGTTGCTTCCAAGTTCAACAGCTTGACCAGCTTTTAAGTTCAAAGTTGAAATATTCAATATATTGGTTTTGAACTCAACTGATTGACTTGTTTCAACAGTAAGTGTATTGAGTGTTTGTGAGCCCAATTCTGTAAATGTGATATCACTATTTTCAGAAATAATGTGAAGACTTGATTGTGAAGAGTATCCCGCTGGCAAATTAAAGTTTAGATAAAACTCTTTCATGCCATTGCTCCACACAAATTTTTTATATTGATTTACATAAATATGAACAGTGCCTTCGCCTGTGTCAACAGAATCAACATAAGGTGAACCGTCAGCTTTTGTTAATTTGATTTCTGGAACATCAGTTGATCTTGTGAAACCTTGATAGTGTTGAACATATTCAACCCCAATTGTTCCTGGTTGACCAAAACTAACATTAACAGGAACATCTCCCACATGGAGATAAATATTTTTGTTGTATAGGTGCCCAAGAGCAACTGTTTCTTCGTGTTTTCCAACAACGGCAGAAATATATTTAATTCCAAAAATTTCTGTGCCTGGTGCCAGCATCATAACAACAACAAGTGCCATCACAGCAAATGCCGCCACCCCAAGAATAATGCCTAAATAGATAAATAATTTTTTCATATGCATCTCCTTTGCACATATTTTTTATTATAATAATTTTACCATTGAACTGACATCGTGTCAATAATACACACATGCACACACATGCACACCCGTGTGTCAATATTATATAAGGCTATTTTTTCAAAACAGCTTTGATTCTTCTAATTCCACTGCTGCTAGATTGTTCTTTTTGGATTACAAAAGTTCCAAGTTCTCCTGTGTTTTTAACATGAGGACCACCACAAATTTGTTTGTCTACATCTCCAATAACATAAACAGAAACAACTTCGTTTTCTGAACCATTATAAATTCCGTATGCTCCATCTCTTAAAGCTTCAGAATAAACCATATCAACTTTTTTAACATCTAATTTTCTAGCAATTGCATCATTGACAAACTTTTCAAGTTCTTTAATTTCTTCGTCTGTCATTTTGCGATCAAGGTTGAAGTCAAATCTCATTCTTTCAGCAGTGATATTGCTGCCGTGTTGAACGGTTTTGTCCCCAAACATTTTTCTTAATCCTGCAAGCATAATGTGTGTTGCTGTGTGATAAGCAGTTTCTGCTTCTCCACC
>JAZNPU010000057.1:0-5803 GCA_045589795.1 Clostridia bacterium | reverse complement strand
ACACAAGTTATGGAACGGTTAGTGCAAGTTCCGTGACAGCATATTATGGAGCAGCAGTGAGCACAAGTGGGGCAACCTTAACTGTTGGTGGTTCAACTGTGACCGCAACGACAACAGCAGCAACTGGCTACACAACTTCGTTTAGCAGTTGGAGCAATGCAACTGGCAGCATTACTGCAGCTAGAACAATAACTGCTAACTTCACCCGTACAGCCAATAGTTACACCTTAACAATTAATCCAAATGGTGGAACATATGGTGGAAAAACTAGCAACACAACAGTCACCCAAAATTATAACACAACCTATACAGTATCAAATCCAACCCGAACAGGCTATACATTTGGTGGTTGGACAAAATCTGGAAGCGGAACATTATCTGGAACAACATTTACATTTGGGGCAGGAAATTGCACATTAACAGCTTCTTGGTCAATCAATTATTATAATGTTAGACTTGATACATATATTGATGATGAATTAGTTTCTGAAGATGATTTGTATGGCGAAAGATTGGAAGTTTGGCTAGATATTGATGGTGAGGCTGAAGTATATTATAGTTTCGAAGAAGAACTTGCTTATGGAACATCAATTTATATTTATGACATAACTCAAAATTACGAAGATGCTGAAATACTTGAAGGTGGAGTCTATATTCTGCCATATTATTATTATGCATTTGCGGATTATGCCGAATTTACTGTGGATTCTGATTTGGTAATTGAAGTTTATTTTTACTCAGTATTCACTGTCACCGTTGGAAGAAGTAGTAGTTATGGAACGGTAAACTCATCATCACAAGTCACAGTAGATGTTTGCTATGGTAGTAATGCACATGTAGCAAGCAACACGATTTATTTTGAAATTGAAGTTAGTAATAGTAATGGTGCAAATTGGGAAATTAATTTTGATACAGTGATTGCATCTCCTGGAACATCTGCTGGATACACAGTATCATTTTCAAAATGGACATTTGATGGGCCAACTGGAACACAATTGTCAACAAATAACTCTTTGTATAGTTCCAAAACAATATATGCAAACTTTGTCCGAACAGGAAAAGTTATAACAATTACTTTAGATAATCAAAGTGCAACAACCGCTGGAACTACAGCTGTTTATTATAGATATAACACCAATGCATACTATAGTAATTCAAGTTTATCAACTTCACTTTCATCAATAACTAAACCAACAAAAACGGGTTATACTTTTGGTGGTTATTATACTACACCTGGTGGAGGTGGTACACAATATATAAATGCTTCAGGATCACCAATCAATAGTTTATATAGTGCATTCACAAGTAATACAACTTTGTATGCATATTGGACATTAACTTCATATACAATTAATTATCAATGTTTGTATAATCCAGCTCATGGTCATGATGTATATTTCACTGTTAATGGAACAACTTATAGAGGATCTGGTTCGTTTACATACAATGTGACAAAGACTGTTATTGCATATGGTATAGATATGAATTATGACTCTAGCAGTGATTCTATTAGGGTTGGAATTTACACGGCTAGAGGGAGCAATAGTAAAGAGACATATAATATGCAATCTGGTGGTGATGTTTCATATACAATTCCTCAATCATGGCTTGTGAACAATGCCGGCCAAACTTTATATGCAAAATCCTTTAGAATGGAGGGTGGCACAGATTATGGAACAATTTTAACAACATATCTGGTTGACTTTATGGTTTATAGAGATGGCACGGTAAGCACCAGCACTGTTGGTGCAATAACATTAACTTTAGCTGGTGTAAGTATAATATATAATACTGGTGAAGAAACTTATGCATATGGTTCTAGTGCAGCTATTCAGGCATCAGCAACATGTGCAAGAAGAACAACCGAATTGCTTGATAAAAACCGAACTAAATATGGTATTGGTTATTATAATAATCCATTGAATGGCTGGACCAATTATGTATATAATGACAGTACTTCGTCTGCCACAAAGACATTGAGTATAAGTATTGATACTTCTATTTGTGGAATACAGGTTTATGCTATTTCTTACAAGAATGGAACGGTGACAGCTTTGTCTAGCGAAACATCAAATGACAAAGTTGGAAGTTTTGTTAATATTGATCTTGTGGATGAATCTCAAACTGTTGCATCAAACAATGTTTGGCTTGATGACAAGTTCAGAAAACTTCAAGAACAACCAGAAACAGAAGTGGATTTTGATGGAGTCACACTTTTATAATCAAAATAAAAGAGAGTAAAAAAGCTCTCTTTTTTCTTGTGACAAATTCTACATTTTTAGTGAATTTTATTGCCCATTTTGCCAGTCTTTGCTTGACAAATAAGGTATTTTGCTTTAGTATATAAGGGTAGCAATTTTATGCAATAATTTACACGAAAACAAAAGGAGATTTTTATGAAATACACCATTGGTGAAAAGAAAAACGGTAAATTGGTTGTCACATTTAACCTAACTGCCGAAGAATGGGAAGCTGAAGTTGAAAAAGCTTACCAAAAAAACAAAGGGAAATATAAATTGCAAGGATTCCGTCAAGGCAAAGTTCCAAGAAAAGTTCTTGAACAAACATTTGGCGAATATATGTTTTATGAAGATGCTTTCAACGATGCTTGTCCAAGACTATACACTGAAATGCTAGACAAAGAACCAAGCATTTATCCAGTTAGCTATCCTGAAATTGATGTTAAAGAATTCACAGAAAAAGGTGTTGAATTCACTGCAAAAATCACACTTCTTCCAGAAGTTGTTCTTGGAGATTACAAAAACATTGTTGTTGAATCAAAAACAATCAAAGTGACAGAATCTGAAGTTAAAAAAGAACTTGAAGTTATGAGAGAAAAACAAGTTCGCTACAATGAAGTTTCTGACAGAGCATGTAAGCTAGGCGACCTTGTTAATATTGATTTTTCTGGCAGCATTGACGGAAAAGTTTTTGAAGGTGGCACAGCTCACGATATGGAACTAGAACTTGGTTCTCACACATTTATTGATAATTTTGAAGACCAAATTGCAGGCATGCAAATTGGTGAAGAAAAAGATGTTAATGTGACATTCCCAGCAAACTACCATGCAAAAGATCTTGCAGGAAAACCAGCAGTGTTCAAAACAAAACTTTTGTCTATCAGAGAAAAAGTTTTGCCAGAACTTAATGATGCTTTTGCAAGTGATGTAAGTCAATTTAACACACTTGATGAACTTAAGGCAGATATCAAACACAACATCAAACATAGCAAAGAACATCATGAAGAACACAGAGTTGAAAACGAACTTATCAACAAAGTGGTTGCAAATGCAACTGTTGAAGTTCCTGATGTTATGGTTGAAAACCAACTTGATGCCTTTGTTGATGACATTAGATCAAGACTTGCTTATCAAGGTTTGAGGTTTGAAGATTATCTTGCATATATGAACACAACAGAACAAGCTTACAGAGAAACTCGCAGAAACGAAGCTGCACAATCTGTAAAAGTTAGCCTTGTTCTTCAAGAAATTGTTAAAGCTGAAAAAATTGAAGCTACAAAAGAAGACATTGATGCTAAACTTGCTGAACTTGCAGAAAGAATGGGTAAAAAACCAGCAGAACTCAAAAAGACAATGACTGCCGACCAAGAAAGTGTCATTGTTAACAATATTATTAGTGAAAAAGTTATAAAACTTTTGAAAGAACTTAATAATATAAAATAGAATAACAAAAGATAATTGCACACAACTCTTGGTAATATACTTGTTGTGTGCAAATTTTATAAGGAGAATATTTTATGAAAAACATTTCAATGCCATATGTTATTGAACAAACCAATCGAGGTGAAAGAAGCTATGATATTTATAGCCGCTTGCTAGAAGACAGGATATTGTTCCTTTCTGGTGAAATTGACGATACTCTTGCAAACACAATTGTTGCACAATTGATTTATCTTGAAGGCAAAGATCCAGACAAAGATATTATGATGTATATAAACAGCCCTGGTGGAAGCATTTCAGCTGGTTTTGCAATTTATGACACAATGAACTATATCAAGTGTGATGTTCACACAGTGTGTATTGGCATGGCTGCAAGCATGGGAGCATTTTTGCTTTCTAGTGGAGCAAAGGGCAAAAGATCAGCTCTTCCAAATGCTGAAGTTATGATTCACCAACCACTTATGGGTGGACTATCTGGACAAGCTAGTGATATCAAAATTCATGCAGAACATATTTTAAGAAGCAAAAGAAGACTCAACAAGATTTTGTCTGAAAACACAGGAAAATCCCTTGATATTATTGAAAGAGACACCGACAGAGACAATTATATGACTGCCGAAGAAGCCAAAAAATATGGTTTGATTGACAACATTTACAATAAAAGATAGGAGACAGCATGACAGACAATCAAAGAAATGATTCATGTGCATTTTGTGGCAGGTCAAAATCTTCTTTCAGACAAGTGATTGAAAACCCAACAGGCACAACTTGCATTTGTGAAGACTGCATCAAAATTTGTGATGAAATTTTGAAAGCAGAAGAAAAGAAAAGGAAAAAACAAGAACTTTTGCAACTTCCTAAACCAACCGAAATCAAAAAAAGTTTAGATGAATATATTGTTGGCCAAGACAAAGCAAAAGAAGTTCTTTCTGTTAGTGTTTATAATCATTATAAAAGAATTAATTATATGATTGAAAACACAATAAAAAACAAAAAGACAGATGATGTGGAACTCGAAAAAAGCAATGTTTTGATGCTTGGACCAACTGGCTCTGGAAAAACACTACTTGCTCGCACATTAGCTAAAATTTTAGATGTTCCTTTTGCAACTGCTGATGCAACCAGCCTAACAGAAGCTGGCTATGTGGGCGAAGATGTCGAAAACATTTTGCTTAAACTTATTCAAAATGCAGATTATGACATTGAACGAGCAGAAAGAGGGATAATTTATATTGATGAAATTGACAAAATTGCCAGAAAAAGCATGGAAAACACTTCAATAACCAGAGATGTTTCTGGTGAGGGTGTGCAACAAGCACTCCTTAAAATTATGGAAGGAACTGTTGCAAATGTTCCTCCTCAAGGAGGTAGAAAACACCCAAATCAAGAGTGTATTCAAATTGATACAACAAATATATTATTCATCTGCGGTGGGGCCTTTGTTGGACTTGATAAAATCGTTGAGGGAAAGGCCGAAAACTTATCTGATCTTGGGTTTGGAAGCACCTTAAAAAGAGGCAAAAAATCTGATGATGCAATGCTTGATGTAAAACCTCATCATCTTACAAAATATGGATTAATTCCTGAATTTGTGGGAAGAATCCCAATTATTGTCGGACTCAAAGAACTAGACGAAAAATCTTTGATCAAAATTTTGACAGAGCCAAAAAATGCTCTTGTTAAACAATATAAAAAGATGTTCAAAATGGATGGCATAGAACTAGAATTTTCAAAGTCTGTTATTTCAAAATTTAGCAAACAAGCCATTGAACTAAAAACTGGGGCGAGAGGACTCAGAAGTATTTTGGAAGATGTAATGCTTCCTATTATGTATGAAGCACCTTCGGATAACTCAATTTATAAAGTGGTTGTTGACCTAGATGAAAACAATAAAGTTGATGTTGTCACTTTAAGAAGAGAGCAAAATTCTCAAGAAATCCAAACAGCATAAAAAGCACACCTTAGGGTGTGTTTTTTTGATGCAAAAAGTGGAGAATTGTCAGGGTTTTCGGGGTGTTATGTGTGACATAACAGTGGTAAAAATACTCAAAAGGACAAAATCTGAAGTTTGAATTTGTAAAAAATAATTATATTATTTTTTTTTATAGCATTGTTTTTATTTG
>JAZNPU010000056.1:0-1798 GCA_045589795.1 Clostridia bacterium | reverse complement strand
CATTATAATATAGGCAGTTTAGGGTTTGTCCATGAGAAACAGAATCTCTATTTTCAATAATTTCTGGCACAACATAGAAGAATCTATATTCAACATTTCTGGTTGATTCATCATAATCAATGCTTGAAAGGATATATCCTTCTGTGTCAGAAACTGAAGAATAAACAGATGTTGAAATGCTGTTGATTGATTCAAGGTTATATGCTGTTAAACTACTGTTGCTTGGCAACAATAGAGAAATAATAACTGAAGAGGTTGTGTAGCCATAAACATCAGTTTTGCTGGTTGTTGTTGAAATAATTTGATATTGAATTCCGTTTGCAGAAGTTTTCAAATCTTCAAGGTTTTCAAGGTTGTTTCCAGCATCGTCAGTCACATAAATATTAACTTCAATTTTGCTTGCTGCATCAAGAGCAGTTCCAATAATAGCATTTCCTGCACGGTCAGAATAAATATATTGTGCTTTTTCTGTTCCCAAGCAATAGAATGATGTGCCATTCCAGTTCACTTGGGTCATTGATGCAGAGTAGAAAGAGTAGGTTGTTGTTCCTGCAACATCATCGTTGATGGTTTTACCAAATGAAATGTAGCTGTCATAGCTTAGGTTCTTGATAACAAATTGACTATTTTCATATTCACAACCAGCTCTAAATTGTTCAGGTGTTATGCCGTATAAATCAAGGTAGTCATTATAAATTTCACTGTTTGAAACTGCAAAATCGTTGTCAAACACCAATTGACCATCTCTTGGAATAAATCTTGCAATGATTGAACCTTTCCACCAGAAGTAAATATCAACATCAGCCAATGTTGCATTTCCACCGGCACTAAAGAATTTGTCACCGTCATAAAGTGTTCCAGATAAAATGAAATTTTTAACTTTTGCTGTGTTTGCATAGAACACATTGCTAGCTGTTGAAGCACATGAAACAGCATGAATTGTTCCAACTGAATATTGTTTACTATGTTCGTTAACGGTTCTAATGTATTCACCATATAAAATATCTTTTGTGTCAAGGGATATTTCAGCAAGGTTGTTATGGTGATTAACAAGTTTAATTCCAGCAATAGAAGTAGAATAATTGTTTAGGCAGGTTAGTGTTCCGTTTGTGATGTTGTCAAATCCAGGATCAATTTTTGTTGGCAAAGTTTCTTGAATAACAACAGTGTTGTCAGCTTTTCCATTAACTGTCCAACTTTGAAGAGCATAATCGCCATTTTTGTTTGAATATCTGTCAACATTAACAATTTTACCTTCTACAAAATAGCCAGTGATTGAAGTGTAATATGTTTGGTTAAGAGTTCCACGGTTTGTAGATAGAGTTGTATTTGAAAAATAGAAAGAATCAATGTCATAATTCAAAGCTTCATAAGTTTCAACTGTTGAGTTGTTGCAAGAAGCAGTGAATGTCATTTTATAAACATTGAAGTTTACTGGGCTTGTAAACACAGAGCTTCCTCTGTTTAGAACTTCAAAAGCAGGGTTGGTATTGGTTTGAACCCTAACATATCTAGAAGTTGAGCCTTTTCCCAAAATTGGGTTGAATTGAACAAAGAAACGGCCATCTTTAACAATTGCTTTTGCAATGTCGTATGTGTCATCTTCAGAGCAATTAATCCAATCGCCAGTTGTTCCAACCCTATAGAAGAATTTGAATGTTTCTTCCAAAGTTGCACCGTCGGCTAGTTTGAACATTTGTTTTTCATTAAAGTCAAAGATTAGGTTGTCATAAAGAACATCAACCTTAATTTGATAAGCAAGTCCACTGATTGAAACTGTGTAGCTAGGAAGTCGGAT
>JAZNPU010000055.1:0-1691 GCA_045589795.1 Clostridia bacterium | reverse complement strand
AATATCCGTTTGCATAATTGTGATACCAGTCACAGTTTCACCCATAAGCAAAGCTGTTTGAATTGGCGAAGCTCCGCGATATTTTGGCAATAATGAAGCATGAACATTAATAATGCCATATTTTGGAATATCAATAATTTGTTGGGTTAAAATTTGGCCATATGCAACAGTGATCATAATGTCTGGCTTTAATTTTTTTAGTGTGTCAACACCGTCACGACCAATTTTTTCAAACTGAAAAACTGGAATGTCATTTGCCATTGCAGTTTTCTTAACTGGGCCTGGAATAACTTTGTTTCCTCTGCCAGAAGGCCTGTCTGGTTGACAAACAACAGCAATAACTTCGTGATGACTATTAATCAATTCTTGCAATGTAGCAACTGAAAAGTCTGGTGTTCCAAGAAATATAATTCTCATATTTTTCTCCTAATATTTTTTAATATTTGTAGCTTTATCAATAAACAAAATACCATCTAAATGATCATATTCATGGCAAAAAGCCTTTGCTTCATAGCCTTTAAGTTTATCTTCTAGCTTGTTTCCAAATCGGTCTTGAAAAGACACCCAAACTGTTTCTGGTCTTTCCACAAAACCATATTTGTTTGGAATAGACAAACAGCCTTCTTCTTTGATTTTATTAACTCCACTAGACTTAATTAGCACAGGATTAATAAATTCTTTTTTGCCTTTTCCTGTGTCAATAATAAACACTCTTTTAAGAACTCCAACTTGCACAGCAGAAAGGCCAGCACCATCAGCTTTATACATAGTGTCTGCCATATCTCCTAAAAGTTCATGAAGCCTTGAATCAAATTCAACAACTTCTTTGCTTTTCATTCTTAAAAATGGATCATTTTCTAAAATAATTTTTCTAATCAAAATACTCTCCTTAACTTAAGCTTTGTGGATTGATTTCTACAAAGCAAGTGACTTTATTGTTTTTCAATTCAGACATCAATTCATAAATTTTTGAAATAATTTCATCAGAATTTTCCTTTCTTATTCTGATTAAAATCTGATATCTAAATTTATTTTGAATTTTGCCAACAGGTGATTTTGTTGCACCAATATAAACAAAATTACCCTTATTTTCTTCTGCTAGTTTCTTGATGTTATCATAATATACCTTAGTGGTGTTTTTTGCAAGGTCTTCATCTTCACTAGTGAACAAAATTCGAACAATTTTGGCAAATGGTGGAAAATGAGTTATTTCTCGCAAGTTTGCTTCTTTTTTATAAAATGATAAGTAATCATAGCCACTGGCAAGCCTATAAACATAGTGCCTTGGCACATAAGTTTGTAAAATAATTGTTCCTTGCAAATCTGCTCTTCCTGCTCTGCCGGCAACTTGAGTGATAAGTTGAAAGGTTCGCTCTGTTGCTGTGTAGCTGCTTTGATACAAGCTTTGATCTGCATCAATTATTCCAACAAGTGTGACAGCAGGAAAATCGTGTCCTTTTGCTATCATTTGAGTTCCCACCAAAATTTGTGCCGAACCATTTCGAAATTCTTGTAAAATTTTGTGATGTCCGTTCTTTTGACTTGTCGTATCGTTATCCATTCTTAGTATCTTTATGTGTGGATACATTTTTTCAAGTTCTTCAACAACTTGCTGAGTGCCAGTGCTTCCTTTTTTTAGGTTTGTGCTATGACACTCTGGGCATTCAGTAAATACTCTATATCTCGTTGAA
>JAZNPU010000054.1:0-4019 GCA_045589795.1 Clostridia bacterium | reverse complement strand
ATAGCGGAGATGATGAAGTGTGGACAGAGGGAACAAAAGAAATGCTTGACGACATGCACAAACGAAAAATTGATATGGCGGATGAAATTTTTGTGATAAACAAAAATGGATATATTGGTTCTAGCACAAAATCAGAAATTGAATATGCAATAAAAACAAACAAAAAAGTTAATTATATGGAACCAGTTTAATTGGAGAATATATGACAATTTCAATCATTAAAGCAACTGAAGAAATGTGCGAAGAACTTGCTCAAATCAAAAAACAAGTTTGGCAAACAACTTATGCCCAGATTTATCCAGCTGACAAAATTAACAATTTTGACAACATAAAACATGCAGAAAAGTTTAAGAAATATGTTTTGGCAAAAGACATTGAGCTTTTTGTGGCAATGATAGATTCAAAAATTGTTGGATATGTTGCTGTTGGACAATCTCCACACAGAAAGGAAAAACAAATTGAAATTGTTCTACTCTATTTGTTGAAAGAATTTCAAGGTAAAGGCTTTGGAAAAATTATGTTTGAGTTTGCAAAAAACAAAATTAAGCAAACGGGTGCAAAACAATTTTTTGTTTCGTGCAACAAATTCAATCACAATGCACAAAAGTTTTATGAAAAAATGGGTGGCAAAATTATTCATATTGATGAAGACAACGAGGATAAATCTTTGCCACAAATAACATTCTTATATGAAATATAAGAAAACGACTGAATATTTGCATTAAAAAAACCTTATCGATTGATAAGGTTTTTGTTTGTGTTTTTATCCACGAATTGCATCATTGCCTAGAACAAAACTTCCTGAACCACTAATGTAATCGTTTTTACTATAGCTAATAGAAGGTATTGTGCCGTAATAATAGTTAATGTTAACATATCCACTATAAACACCATTGTTTTCAAGGTGTCCAAGTGCTTCTTTATTATCTTGATATAAAATAGCTAGTCTTTGTGTTGATCCACCAAGGGTTAGTTTGCAACCTTGATTAATTGTTATTTGTTGATGTGATTTAAGAATTAATCTATATTTTTCCTTGCTTACAGACTCTCCACTTATGGCATCTGTTAATTTTTCACATGTGCTTAGGTCTATGTCGGCTGCAACAACAATATTAAAGAGTGTGCTTACATCTCCGTTGCTGTCGTTAACAGAACTATCTGTGATGTTGAAGTGTATGTCTTGCATAAACTTGAATGCCAAATAGAATTCTTCTGCAGTTGTCACCTCAACAATAATTTGCATATTTTCAAATGAAGGATTGTGCAATAAGGTTGCTCTGCCATTAACAAAAGCTTCTTGATAATTCTTGAAGTTTTTAATTCTGTAAATTAATCCTTCTGAAGCAAGGTCGATTCTACCAGAAATTGTTCCAGAGTTTAGAGAATCTCCAATCATTACTAGGCTAAAACGATCATAGGAATCATCATCACATAAGAAGTTAAATATTCCGTGGTTAACAAATTCTCCATAGCAAGTATAATTAATTTGTTTTTCAATGTTTACTTCACCAGAAAGTTCATTGTATAAAGCGAAGTAAGCCATAAAGTTTGTTTGAATTTCTACAGTTGATGAGTTAAACAATCTTAGGTTTCCAGAAACAAGACCAATGTTTAGAGTTCCATTGTTGATTATGCTGTTTGAATAACCCTCAAGTGAATTAATGTCGTGATATAGATAATCAACAACTGCATTGGTATCTTGATGCAAATATAAGTTGGTTATGCTGACAGTGACTCCTTCTTTGATATAGAGATTAAACTTTTCAAGAATTGGAACAGTTTCTGAACCAATGTTGTCTATTGTGATATCGCTTGTGATAACAAGGTATGTGTCAACAGTTGGTTCTTCTTCCAAAGCTGATTGCAATCCTCCAACAGAATCAACAATAAGTGAACGATTGTATGAATATGCAGTTGTTAGATAATCCCCATATTCTGCTTTATATGTAAAACCATCAAAATTTTTAATGCTTGTGACATCAACAGTTGTTGATCTTGTTGCTCCTGTTGCAGAGTTCGAATAAACAACAGATAGAACTCCACCATGATATTCCACTTCACCATTAACAAGCAAAACATACTCTGGCATTGTTTCGAAAGTAAGGTTAAATATGTCGAAACCAATATTTTTATATCCGCTGAGTTTGAATATGTCTGAAACAATCAATGTTTCGTATCGTGAACTGTCTGTTGGAACAAATTTAAGTTGAGTTTGGCTATCGAGCCAGCCTTTTCCTGAACCATCAACAATGCTCCACTCACCTGCTATTGTTGTGTTGTTTTTGTTTTTAACAACTGCTCCATGATCTGTTGGAATGTATAGGTTGCTTAAGTCTTCGCCTTCAAACAAGTTTCTAGCATTTGTCCATGAAGTTTCAATCCACAATTTGTGTCTTGAAATTACTGGGAAGGTGCAACTATCTATGCCAATTGAATATTTTTTGACTGTTAAAGTTGTGGTTAAGTCGTAGTTTGCTTTGTAGTTTGCACTGTCTGGAACAAACATAAATGTGTATTGAGTTGTGTTTGAATCTGTGACATCTGGACAAATTGTTGAGTCGATCCATTGATATGTTCCTGAAACAGCTTTGCCATATACCTTAACTTGTGCAGAAACTGTTGATGTGCTTAAGTCGTATAAATACATAATATCGGTTGCAGAAATATTACTTACATGCTCTGCTTCAATTTGTTTAGCAGTTATAGTTAGAGGTCTATAATTTGTAGCAGCAGTGTTGTAGTAATATTCAGAGTCTGCTATTGTATACTTAACAATATATACACCAATATCAAGAACACATTCTTCTCCGTGCTTATATGTGACAACTTCTCTATAGCTATTGCCATCATCTGTAGTTAAGAATGTATAATATAAATTGCTATTTTGGTCACCAAAAATATCCCATTCTTTGATGTATAGAGTTTGACCATAATCCACAGTATAATCTGGAGCTAATTCAAATTCAAATTCGCTATCAAAATATTGATTACCTTTTTCTGCGATCACATATTCTGTGAGTATACCTTGATGAGGATAGTAGTTTGGATTGGTTGATGTATATGTTAGATATACACATTGAACATCTACAAGTTCTTTGTCAGACATGTCTATAGTTTGAGTGTATAAATATTCATCTAAAGCATCGTCTGAATAATCTTTGAATTCTTTTATCCAAATAATGTCGTATTGATCTTTATAGTTATAGGTTCTTAAAGTGTAATCCCCTTTGTTTTGAGAAGAAATTTCTTGCCAAGAAATTGGTGTTTCGGCAGAATACATAGGCAATTCTGTTTCTGCTGTGTATGTAGAAAGACTAAAGTTTTTAACTTTATAACCATTTGCATTTGGGAATTGAATATCTTCTATGGTAAAGTCTTTACGAATATTTTGATGTTGTAATCTCTCCCAACAAGTTCCGCCACTACTTGGTGCATTTAATTGAGCTTTGTGTATTTTCCAATGAACCTCAAAGCTTCTTGTGTTCTCCCAACCTTCGTCTGCAAACACATAGTTTGTGTTTGCTAGTGAAACAGTTATGCAATAATCATCGTTAGCTTCCCATCCGTGATAATCGCCATCAAAAGCCAAACCTTCATAATCTGGGTTTTCGTGTGGCCAAATACCAAAAGGTGCACGGGTGTCTGCCCATTCATCAAAGACATATTCTAGTGGACCAGGCTGTGGCACAGCAATAGGTTTTGGATTGATTGTCCAAGGAATGTTTAATTGTTTGTTATTTTCTGAAAGATATGAACCTTCTGGCATACCTGTCATATCCCATGTACAACTAGGTGCATGCTCATTGAATATATATATTTCAAAAACATGATTTCCGGCATCTGTTTGAGATTTTCCATTAGAATAAACAAATTCACTATAAAATTCAGATATTCTGTGTTCGGTGCCATCGTATGTCAATGTTTTTGTGTTAAGATCAAGGTCTTCTACTGTAAACTTAATTGGATTGATTGTGAAAGAATATTCTTTTTCAGAAGAATTGTTTTCAAAACAATAATGA
>JAZNPU010000053.1:0-2026 GCA_045589795.1 Clostridia bacterium | reverse complement strand
TGATAACTTTGTTTTGTTCTTTTTGAATTGTATTGACAATGTTCTTCATTTTTTCAGAAGTGTTTTGAGCAAGCAACTGTTTCAAAATATCATCAATAACTTGCATGTTAGTGTCAAAGACTTCAACAATAGAATCATTCTCAATTTTATATTGTCTTTTTAGAACAATTTTGCCTTTAATAGTTTCTCCACCTGGTGTTGTATATTGAGCATCACCCATTTCAAAATCATAAAACAATCCACATATTGGAGCTCGCCAGTCATACACATAAAAGTAGTCACCATTTTGCAATGTTGCAATACCCATATAGACAGGCAAAACATCTTCACCATCATCAAAATCAAATCGTGCAAAGTATGCATTTTTAATCATGCGATTATAAGCCTTGAGTTTGTCTGAAATTGTATTTTTTGTGAAAGACTTTCTGTGAATGTCCGCAATGGCATAAGTGAACTCTGTGTCACTTAAACGGTTGGTTGCATCCCAAGCATATTTCATTTCGCCTTCTAGGTCTTCAGTCATGGCAACGACTTTCTTTTTACCCGCAGCAATTTCCTTTTCTAGGATATACAAAACGGTTTTAAGATAATCTCTTTCTTTCTTTAGTTCTTTATCGTTAATCACACTTTTTCTCCTTATTTTAATGTTTTATGTCTCGTTTTTTGCTATTCTTTTCAATATTTTGCACTTTTTGGTGTGGCAATACTATAGATTTCTCATTTCCATTTGTACTTGGCACATAATAAACATGATCTACAATTTCTGAAGGCAAATATTGCTGATCAACATATCCACCATAGTTGTGAGGATATTTATATGGAGTTCTTTTTTCATTGAAATAGTTTGTGTTTTTTAGGTGTGCAGGAACAGCATCATTATATGTTGTTTCAACATCTTCAGCAGCTGCTTGCATTGCACAAACAACACTGTTGGATTTTGGACTCATACATACATAAATGATCGCATGGGTTAAAGGAAGCAACCCTTCTGGGAGACCCATCTTTTCGTAAGCAGTGAGTGCCAATGTTGCAACCACCATTGCCTGAGAATTAGCTAGTCCAACATCTTCGCTTGCATGAGCAACCAGCCTGCGAGCAATCAAGAGCGGATCGCAACCAGCCTTGATAAGCCTTTGACTCCAATAAACCGCAGCATCAGCATCTGAACCTCTAAGGCTTTTACAAAAAGCTGAAAGCATGTCATAATATAAGTCTGTATCCATTGAAATCACCCTGCCTTCTGTGCATTGCTGAGCAATTTCCTTTGTTATTGTAATTTTTCCTTTTTTTGGTGATGTTGATAAAACAGCAAGTTCTAAAGACCCCAGTGCGACCCTGGCATCTCCACCGCTTGTTAAAACAAAATGGTCAAGTGCCTCAGCAGAAAGTTCAACATTAAATTCAGACAAACCTCTTTCATCTTTAAGGGCTGACAACAATACTGATTTTATGTCTTGCTGAGTGAGAGCTTCAAACTTGAAAATTCTACATCTACTAACTATAGCCCTTGTCATGCTGGTATATGGATTTTCAGTTGTGGAACCAATAAAAATAACATAGCCTTTTTCAATTGCTTCAAGCATACAATCAGATTGAGCCTTGCTCCATCTGTGACATTCGTCAAGCAACAAAAAAGTTCTTCTGCCAGTTAATGACTTTTCTCTTTTTGCTTCTTCAATGACTTTTTTTACATCTGCAACACCACTTGAAACAGCATTAAGAGCTGTAAAATAACTATTGGTAGTTTTTGCAACAATGCTTGCTAGGGTTGTTTTTCCAGTTCCTGGAGGTCCATAAAAAATACAGCTGCCCAATCTGTCAGCCAAAATAGCTCTACGAAGCAAACTGTTTTTTCCGACAATATGAGATTGACCAACAAATTCATCAAGGGTTTGTGGTCTCATTCTTTCTGCTAACGGAGCTGTTTTTGTTAAGTTTTGTTCAAATAAATCCATAAACAAATTATAACAAATAAAAAAATAATTAGCAAACAATTGATTGCTAATTATATAAATATATATATATA
>JAZNPU010000052.1:0-3162 GCA_045589795.1 Clostridia bacterium | reverse complement strand
GTTTGGTTTTAGAAGCATAATTCTAGCAATGCAAAGAAGTTGTTTTTCGCCTTGACTAAGGTTGCTTCCTCCTTCTGTCACCATGGTGTCATATTTTTTAGGAAGTTTTTGAATAAATTCATCAACACCGGCAAGTTTGGCAGCATTGATAACTTCTTCAAGAGGAACATTTGGGTTTCCATAAGCAATATTGTCTCTTATGCTTGCATTGAATAGCCATGTGTCTTGAAGAACCATTCCATATTTGCTTCGCAAACTTCTTCGAGTTATTCCTCTGATGTCTTTTCCAGAAACACAAATGCTTCCGTCTGTCACATCATAAAATCTCATCAATAGGTTAATAAAGGTGCTCTTTCCACAACCGGTTGGTCCAACAATGGCAATTTTTTGACCAGGTTTAACTTCTAGGTTTAAGTTTTGAATAAGTTTAACTTTTGGAATATAACTAAAGTATACATTTGTTAGTTTCATACTGCCATCGCAATCAATCAAATCAGGAAGGTCAGCATCTGATGATTCACTTGGTTCATCAAGAACATTAAACACTCTTGCTGCAGCAGCAAAGGCTGCTTGAATATCACTAATGTTTTCACTAATTTCATTAAATGGTTTTCCAAAACTACTAGCATAAGTTAGGAAGGAAGAAATAATACCAACTGTTATATCTCCTCTTATTGCCTCTAATGCTCCAAACAAACCAACAACAGCATAAACAATTCCGTTAATAAACTTAGTTGTTGGGTTTGCTAAGTTTCCATAATAATTGGCTTTTGTTCCAACATTATAGAATTTATTATTTACATTTTCAAAGTCTTTAACACTTTCGTTTTCGTGGTTAAAAGCTTTAACAACTCTTCCCCCACCAATGTATTCTTCCAGATATCCAGAAATATCTCCTTGAACAGTCACTTCGGCTTTATAATACTTTTTGGCTCTTTTAACAAAGAATAAAGTAAACAACAAACTTAGTGGTGTTAAAATTGTGATAATAATTGCAAGTTCAACATTTAAGATAAACATTGCAATAATTGTTCCAATTATTGTCATAACACCTGACAAAACAGATGCCAAACTTTCAAGGAAACCATCTGTCATTGTGTCAATGTCATTAATCATTCTGCTAAGCAGATCACCATGACTAGCTGTGTCGATATATCCAAGTGGAACACTGTTGAATTTTTTAAATAGCAAATCACGGATTTTATAACTTGATTTATAACTAAATTTGTTAACACTTATGGTTGCTAACAAATTGGCTATTTGCGAAAGAATAACAAACAAAATCAAAAATATAACATTGTGTGTTAATGCTGAAAAATCAACATTGCCTTGAGAGACAATACAGTTTATGCAATTACCTAAATAAATTGGAATAAGCAATTCAAAAACAGAATTGATTATATCAAACAAAATTGTTAGATATAGGTGAATTCTGTATTCCTTTGCATAAACAAAAACTTTTTTTATTGTATTGAAAGCTGAACGATGTTTATTTATTTTTCTTTCGGCTTTTTTCTCTTCTTTAATTCTCAATTCGTTTATAGAGAGTCTTTCCATCTACTTGCCCTCCTTGTTTTGAGAATTATGAATTTCTTTATAGATTTCACAAGATTCCAAAAGTTCTTCATGAGTTCCAATTCCAACAACATTTCCATTGTCTAAAACAATAATTTTGTCGGCATCTTTAATTGAGTTTGTTCTTTGTGTGACAATAAAGGTCGTGCAATGAGTTTTTGTTTTAATAGCTTTTCTAAGTTTTGCATCAGTTGCAAAGTCTAGAGCACTTGCACTGTCGTCCAAAATCAAAATTGATGGGTTGCCAACAAGAGCACGGGCAATGGTTAGTCTTTGCTTTTGACCACCAGAAAAGTTTGTTCCACCCTTGTTTACTTTTTTGTTTAGATATTCTGGGTATTCTTTCACAAAGTCGTAGCTTTGACTAATTTTCAAAGCTTTTGTTAATTCCTCATCAGTTGCTAATGGATTTCTCCATTTTAGGTTTGAAGCAATTGTTCCTTCAAACAAAGTTGGGTTTTGAGGAACAATTCCAATAAGTTTTCTTAATTCAGAAACTCTATATTTTTTAACATTTTTTCCACCAACCAAAACAGAACCTTTTGTTGTATCATAAAATCTTGGAATCAAATTAACAGCACTACTTTTTCCTGAACCAGTTCCTCCAATAATTCCTATTGTGTCACCAGGGTTAGCAACAAAAGATAAATTGTTTACAACATGTTTTGCTGAATCATAGCTGAAGCTCACATTAACAAATTCAACTTTTGAAAGTTCCGGATTAGACAAATCAATATCAATTGGTTTATCTGGGTCGTTGATTGAGTTTTTCAAATCAAACACTTCACGGATTCTTTTGTTTGAAGTAATCATTCTTGTGTAGATAGTTATAAGTCTTGCAATAAGAACCAAAGCAGAAGCGATTTGATTGAAATAATTGATAAATGCAATAAGGTTTCCTTGACTCATTCCACCAACATTAACTTCACTTCCGCCAAAATACAAAATAGCAATAATAGCAAAATTTACAATGGTGTAAATAACTGGAACCAAAACAGCACTCCAGTTTCCAAGTTTCAACTCTGTGTCAACAAGGTCGTAGTTAGATTTTTGAAATCTGTTTGCTTCAAAATCTTGTTTATTAAAAGCTCTAACAACTCTTACACCTGTTAAATTTTCTCTTGTCACATTGCTAGTGTGATCAAGTTTTTCTTTACTTTTTTCAAGAAGTGGGCTAATTTTTTTCATAATTAGCAAAACAGCACCAATAAGCAATGGACTAACAATAATAAAAATTAAACTTAATTTTTTATTAATTCTCAAAGCCATAATAAGTGCACCAATCAAAATAAAAGGAACTCTGATTGTTGTTCTTAAAAGGCTAGCTGTACCTCTTTTAATGTGATTAACATCATGAATGGTTCTGTTCAATAGTCCAGTGGTTGAATATTTATCTAGTTCTGCATGACTAAGAGTGTTAATATGAGTAAACATTGCTTGCCTAATGTCTTTAGCCATACCTTCTGTTGCCATAGCTGTAAACTTTTGAGACAACAATCCCAAAACAATCAACAAAATATTCAATCCCAAAATAATCAATGCATAAGTGATGATATATTTTGTATCTTTTGCAGCAATACCAATATC
>JAZNPU010000051.1:0-11001 GCA_045589795.1 Clostridia bacterium | reverse complement strand
TGAAGACGCCAAGCGTATGATTGAATATCTGCGTGCAAACCGTTTCGGACGTGCTACATTCCTTCCGATTTCTTCGGTACGGGGACGTACGCTTGCTGCCAACGAACGCAGTGTGCTCAATATGCCGGGTTGTATTGGTCTGGCTTCAGAGCTAATTGAATTTGACAGTAAATATATCATTGCTGAATATAACGACGGAAACTTATATTGGATTCACAACACAAACGGTGTTAGTGAATTGTTGCTAGACAATTTCACAAATGGTAGCTACGATTTAAGCACAGTTAGTATTGTCATTGGATCAGGCTCAACCTTTAACATTTTGAACTTGCTTTATCCAATTTTAATGATTGTTGTTTTGATTTTAGTTTTCAAAATGATAATGAAAAATGTTGGTAATGCAAACAATAAAACATTTGATTTTGTTAAAAACAGAGCAAGAATTATGCCTAGCAAAGTGAAATTTTCTGATGTTGCTGGAGCAGACGAGGAAAAAGCTGAACTCGAAGAAATTATTGAGTTTTTGAAAAATCCAGACAGATTTGTAAAAATGGGTGCTAGAATTCCAAAAGGAGTGTTGCTTGTTGGCCCTCCAGGAACTGGTAAAACCTTACTTGCAAAAGCTTGTGCTGGCGAAGCAAATGTTCCATTTTTTACAATAAGTGGTTCAGACTTTATGGAACTATTTGTTGGTGTTGGTGCATCAAGAGTTAGAGACTTGTTTGAAACAGCGAAAAAAGCAAAACCTTGCATAATATTTATTGACGAAATTGATGCAGTTGGTCGTCAAAGAGGTGCTGGACTTGGTGGTGGAAACGACGAAAGAGAACAAACTCTTAACCAACTTCTTGTTCAAATGGACGGTTTCGAACAAAATGAAGGGATTATTGTTTTAGCCGCAACAAACAGAGTAGACATTTTGGATCCAGCTCTTATGAGACCTGGTCGTTTCGACAGAAGGGTGTTTATTAATGTTCCTGATGTTAAGGGCAGAGAAGAAATTCTTAAAGTCCATGCAAAAGGCAAACCTCTTGCTGAAGATGTGAATCTTCAACATGTTGCAAGAATAACAAGTGGTTTCACAGGTGCAGATATTGAAAATATGCTTAATGAAGCTGCTTTGATTGCTGCAAAACAAAAACAAACAAACATCACAATGAAAAATTTAAATGATGCCATTGCAAAAGTGACAATCGGAACTCAAAAGAAAAGTTATGTTTTGACAGAGAAAGACAAAAAGATAACTGCTGTTCACGAAGCAGGGCATGCAATTATTGGAAAAACTATCAAAAATGGCGACACTGTTCATGAAGTTAGCATTGTTCCAAGAGGAAATGCTGGTGGATACACATTGTCTCGTCCAGAAAATGATGATAAACATATTCTAAAACAAAAACTTCTAGACACAATCACAATGCTTCTTGGTGGAAGAACTGCTGAAAAGTTGTTCTTAGACGACATCAGCACTGGTGCTTCAAACGATATTGAACGAGCAACAAATATTGCAAGAAGAATGGTGACAGAATGGGGCATGAGTGATTCACTTGGTCTTGTTCATTTTGGAGACACCCAAGGCGAAGTGTTTATTGGAAGAGACTATGCAACTCGTTCAAATTATAGCGAAAGAGATGCAGCTTTAATTGATGACGAAATCAAAAAAATAATCACAGCTTGTCAAAAAGAAGCTGAAAAGATTTTGTCTGACAACAAATCAAAATTGGAAGTTATGGTTGATGTTCTTCTTGAAAAAGAAACTATTTATCAAGATGAAGTTGATATGATCATGGCTGGCAAAACAAAGAAGCAAATTTTGAATGCAATTGCTAAAAAAATGGCAGCTAAAAAAGAAGAAATAAACACTGTTGAAACAGTTGAAACAAAGGTGGAGCAACCAGCAGAAACAGCTGCTCCAGTTGAAGCAAAGATTGATATTGATGAATTGATTAAAAAAGCAGAAGAAAAAGAGAAAGTTTTGCAAGAAAAAACAACAGAACCTCTTGCAGAAAAGCCAAAAAGAAAGTATACTAAAAAAACACAAGACGAAAATAAGGAATAGAATATGAAAAAATTTATTGCTATATCATCTGCTATCTTGATTGCTATTGTTGCTGTGTTTATAACTCTTGGTTGCATCAAACCAGAAAATGGAATTGATTGTGGGGCTCCAAACAGTGTTTATTTGTATGCAAAAAGTGCAACAGCTATCAAAAATGGAAACAAGAGTGATGGAGAAACTTATGGGTTTTCATCTGCATCAGTCACATATGAAGAAGTGACTAAACTTGTTAATGAAATGTTTTCAATCAGCATGCTAGAATATGCATTCCATGGCGATTCAACAAAACCGGTTGTTGGACAAGACATTGCAAATAAATATGCCAAATATAGCTCAAGTTTGATAGAAAATAAAGCATATGCAGTTAGATACACATTCACAGAAAAACAATCACAAGTGGTTTCATATCAAGGGGATACAAAAGTTGTTGAATATTATGCAATTATGATGATTATCAACCCAGATAAAAATTACCAAGAAATCCCAGTTTATTTTTCAACAACATCAGGAAGTTCTTCATATGCAGAAAAGCCAATGCTTGTTAATGCAAAAACAGATAAACTTGTTGAATACATTAAAAACTGTGCAGCTTAATTAAAACAAAAAGAAAACAACCCGATTGGGTTGTTTTTTTATTGACTTTCAGCCGTGTATGTTTTTGGAGATTTCATTTGCTGATAGAAATCTCTGCTATCTTTTACAATTTGAGAATCTTTTTTGCTTCTCAAAATTAAATTGTTATAAATTTCTGGGAAGTGTTGTTTGATTTCGTCAGGAATTTCAAGTTTTCCATTATGGAGTTCGGCATATTTTTTACTGTTATAAAAAGCTTTTAATTCTTCGTCTCCAGTTGCCAAACACATTTGACGAAGATATTCAAGAGCTGAGTTTCTTGCATCAAGTTCTTCTGGAGCGGAAAGATAAGCATTATATCCAGAATAAATTGGGTGTTTGATTGATTTAGTGATAAGCTTTTCTTTGTCGGTCAACATTGATTGATTTGTAAGAGCATTGAATTGAGTTCTATGACGAGTTTCATGCACTGTTGTTGAAAGCAGTTGATATGGTAGAAAATTATTATTAGCCATATCAGGATTATCTAATTGATCAAAAACTCTTTTATTTATGTTTATAACACCTTTTGATGGGTCATATTCACCATAACAAATTGTTTTGTCTGAAACGGGAAGGTTTATAATTCTAACATCACACGGAGTTATTCCTTGTTCTCTGCAATAGTCGTTCACAATAGCTTGGAGCAGGCCATGTTTTTGCCTTTTGTTTAATTTATAAAAATTATCTGCATCAAACAAAGAAACAAGTTGAGTGCGATTATAATTAGAAAATTCAGTCGTGTCAACCTTTGGATCAACTGTTGGAAGTTTAGCTGTTTTGTTTCCTTCTGTTTTTTCTTTGATTTGAGTTAGGGCAAAGCCAGCATATTGATGAGCTTTGCGGGCCATAATTTGCTTTTGAACACCCTTGGTTGGTTTTTGCAAATTAATTATGTTGTTGGTTTTTGCTGCTTCTTCCAGAGCTTTTTTTAGCTTTGCAAATAAATATTTATATCGCTTATCGACTTTCTTTAAGTCTATATTTTTAAGTTGATTGTTAACAAATGTGATTGCTGCAAAAGGTGAACCAAACATCAAATCCAAATAAGTTATCAAGCCAAAACAAACTTCATCATCGTCATCTGTTGAATCTTTCAAAATATTTAGAAGCATCCAAAAAAGTTGCTCATTTTCAACAAGTGTTTCGCGAACATCTTTTCCGGTGAGTTGGTCTCTTTGGTTGCAATAAGATGCAAACATATAAATTAAGTCGCGGATATCCATAAAATTCTCCTTAGCAAGTTTTATAAAAAAAATAAATTTTATTCTTCGTCTTCAGAAAGCTTTTTCACAAGCTGCAAAATAGCTTCTTTTTTGTTTGTGTTGAGTTTTCTATAGTTTGTGATAAGTTGTTGTTCGTGAACCATGGCAAATTCTTTTTCGTTTTCAGCAAAAAATTCAGACAAAGAAATTCCCAGCCCCTTGCAAAGAGCTGTTAGTGTGTCAATCGAAGGTTGAGTGCCCCTAGCAAACATGTTTGATAGGGTGGATTGTGTTATATTGCTTTCTTCTGCAAGTTTATAAACCGACCAACCTTTGTTTTTTCTTAAAATTTCAATTCTTTCTAAAACTTTCATACAAATATTATACCACGAAACGGACATATTGTAAACAAAAGTGTAAAAAACAATACACAAATGTGATGGGATTGTTTTTTATTAGATATTTTTTTGTTAGATATTAACAAACAATTTATAAATTGTTTATATGTTTGTTAAAGGTTTTCTTTGTATGATAAAATATAAAAAAAAGGAGTTTTTTATGCAGCAGAAGTTATCTGAAGGAAACCTTCTAAACGAAAAGGGCGAACTTTGTGAATGTGGTTATGCCACAAGTTTAGTTAAAAAATATGATCGCACCCACATCAAAGCAAACAAATGGCGAATAAAAGAGTGGGATTATTATTTGATCTATAACGATGATTATGGTGTGGCTGTCACTGTTGATGACAATTCATATATGGGATTAAATTCTTTCACTTTGTTAGACTTCAAAAACAAAACAGAAATAACAAAGTCTCCAATGAAATTTTTAACCAACGGAAAAACCAATTTTCCACCAAGTAGCAGAATAGGTGATGTTAGGGTTTCAGACAAAAATTATAAATTTGAAGTTATAAACAATGGAAAAACTCGAAAGATAAAAGTTTGGATAAAAAACTTTTCAAACAAAACAGATATTTCTGCCGAATTTGTTTTAACAGATGAACCAAAAGAAAGCATGGTTATTGCCACACCTTTCAAGGAGAACAAAAAAGCTTTTTATTACAACCAAAAAATAGTGGGGCTTAAAGCAAAAGGAAAAGTTGTTTTTGGAGATCAAATAATAAACTTCGACGAACCAACCAGAGCAATCTTGGATTGGGGCAGAGGTGTTTGGACCTACAAAAACACTTGGTATTGGGGAGCTGCCGTTGGTGTTGTAGATGGAAAAGAAGTTGGGTTCAATATTGGATATGGATTTGGAGACACCTCAGCTGCATCAGAAAACATGCTTTTTGTTGATAAAAAAGCTCACAAAATTGAAACAGTTGTGTTCAATATTCCAAAACTCAAAAACAAAAAAGAAGATTTTATGAGTCCTTGGACATTCACCTCAAGTGATGGCCGATTTGAAATGGATTTTGTTCCTGTGATTGACAGACACTCAAACACAGATATCATAATTATTGGTTCAAACCAACACCAGGTTTTTGGAAAATTCACCGGAACAATGATTCTAGATAATGGTGAAAAACTTCAAATTAAAGATTTTCTTGGTTTTGCCGAAAAAGTTGTTAACAAGTGGTAACAAAATTTATAAATAAATTTTGATGCGACATATTTGGTATATGAAAATTTTGAAAATAAACTAAACAATGGTATAATATGAGTATGGAAAAAATCAAAGGAAAAGAAATCGCTGCAAAAATTAAAGGCGAGGTTAAAAATCAAATTCAAGAAGAATACATAAACAAAGGAAAACAAGTTCCATGTTTGGCCTGTATTATTGTTGAGGGAAACAGTGCTAGCGAAGTTTATGTTGCAAACAAGGAAAAAGCTTGCAAAGAATGCTTGATGGATTCAAAAATTGTTAGACTTCCAAATGATATTTCTCAAGAAGAACTAGAAACTGTTATCAGCGAACTAAACAACAGCGAAAACATCTCTGGAATTTTGTTGCAACTTCCACTTCCAAAGCACTTAAATTCAGACAAGGCCTTAGAGTGCATAAGCCCAAGTAAAGATGTAGATTGCTTAACAAAACAAAATCTTGGAGCTTTGTTTGCTGGAAAACCTGTGGTTTCTCCATGCACTGCAACGGGCATAATCAAAATTTTAGATCATCAAAACATTGAAATTGAAGGTAAAAGGGCTGTAGTTATTGGTCGAAGCCTGCTTGTTGGAAAAAGTGTTGCAAATTTATTAGAACAAAGAAATGCAACAGTGACAATTTGTCACAGTAGAACTCAAAACATGCAAGAAATCACCCAGCAAGCCGACATTTTGGTTGTTGCCATTGGAAAAACAGAATATATCACAGCAGACTATGTCAAACCAGGAGCTGTTGTGATTGATGTTGGAATCAACCGAACAGAAAATGGCTTAAAAGGAGATGTTGATTTTGAACAAGTAAGTCAAGTGTGTTCACAAATTACACCTGTTCCAGGTGGTGTTGGTCCACTTACAGTTGCTTGCCTTATGGAAAACACTTTGATTTTAGACAGATTAAATTCCAAAAACAAGGGGTGCGAAAACGATGAGTTATGCAGATAAAATTTTTGTAAAAAACATAAAAGAAATTTTGAAACATGGTGTTTGGGACACCGACAAAGCTGTTCGACCAAAGTGGAAAGATGGCGAACCTGCTCACACAATCAAAAAGTTTTGCTTGGTTAACAGATATGACCTTTCAAAAGAATTTCCAATTATCACACTAAGAAAAACTGCCTATAAAAATTGCATTGATGAACTTCTTTGGATTTGGCAAAAAAAGAGCAATAAAATTTCTGAACTTGCTAGCCACATTTGGGATAGTTGGGCAGACGAAAACGGAACAATTGGAAAAGCATATGGTTATCAACTGGGTGTCAAACACAAATATTCAGAAGGCATGTTTGACCAAGTAGACAGAGTGATTTATGACCTTAAAAACAACCCAACCAGCAGAAGAATAATGACAAACATTTTCAATCATGCAGACCTTCACGAAATGGGTCTTTATCCATGTGCATATTCAATGACCTTCAATGTTTCTGGCAACAAACTTAATGCAATCCTCAATCAAAGGTCTCAAGATATGCTCACAGCCAATAACTGGAATGTTTGTCAATATGCAGTGCTTGTTCACATGATGGCCCAAGTGTGTGGTTATGAGGTTGGTGAACTTGTTCATGTTATTGCAGATGCTCATATTTATGACAGACATATTCCAATTGTTAAAGAAATTATAAAACAAAAACAATACAAAGCACCAAAATTTTTAATAGACAAATCAATTACCGATTTTTATGATTTTAGAGTTGACAGCTTCAAGTTTGTTGATTATAAATGCAACAACAAAAAATATAAAATTGAAGTTGCCATTTAGGAGAAATTATGAATTTTATTGTTGCAGTCACCAATGACTATGCCATAGGCAAAAACAATGACTTATTGTTTCATTTGCCTACAGATTTGAAATATTTCAAACAAACAACCTTAAACAAAGTTGTTGTTATGGGAGACAAAACCTATTTTTCTCTCCCTAAAAGACCTCTTCCAAACAGAACAAACATAGTTCTTAGCAATAACCCTAGCTTCAATGATAAAAATGTTATTATTGTTCGCAACCTAGACGAGTTGTTTGCAGAGCTTGCAAAATATAACACTGATGATGTGTTTGTGACTGGTGGTGCATCAGTTTATAACCTTTTAATGGATTATTGCAGCACAGCTTACATCACAAAAATAAACAAAATTGTGCCAGCTGACACATTCATCAAAAACATTGAACAAATGCCAAACTGGAAATTGGTTCAAGAGGGTGAAAAAATCGTTGAAAACGGACTTGAATTTAGATTCAACATCTTCAAAAACAAAACAGTAAAAAATTATAAGTAGCCCACAGGCTACTTTTTAATTATTGCTATATTTTTGAAAAAATGCTATAATTTTTGTGGAGACAAAAGGTGAAAATAAAAGACAAACTAAAGAAAATTTTGCCAGCTGGGGCAGTGGGGCTTGGAACATTGCTTATTGTTTTGAATGTTTCGTTTATTGCAAATTCTGGATTTTTCAAACAATACAAAGTCAAAAATGATCCCAAGTTTGATGGAATCACTGAATATCTAAAACATAGCGATTTTGATGTTCCATTAACTTTTCCTGTGGACAAAAACACCCCTATCACAATTGCAGTTAACAACTTTTCAGAAGCAGACCAACTAAAGGTTTTTGAAGCGATTGATTCTTTTGATAAAATCAGTGAAAACATAAACTTTCAAATTTCAGATGGAACAAATGTTAGCATTTCTTCACAAATAAACATTTATGGCAATTCAATAGCGGATGTTTTTGGAGAAAATCCTCGTCACCTTGGTTGCACTTCTTTCACATATAATGCATACACTGGAGAAATTTCTTATCCAGTTAACATTTATGTAAAACCGCTAGACGATTATAGTTTTGTCACAGAATACACACTTCCTTACATCATTAAACACGAATTGATGCATGGCTTTGGTTTTGAAGATTTATATGATCAAAAATATGAAAATCAATCAATTATGTATCACGAAATGAATTACAACACAAACATAAATGATTATACAGATTTAGACAAAGCAAACATTCAACAGCTTTACGACAACAAGAAAATTCAAGTCAAAAGACCAACTCAATTTCAAATAATTTACAAAAAACCAGAAGAATATGAAATGATATAAAAGAACCAAATTGGTTCTTTTATTTATTTAGGTAAAGGGGCTTTATCAATGAGCAATGTGTCTTATGGTAAATGGGTCAAATGGACATGGGAAATTCAATTAGTAGTGTTGATTATTTCAATTCTATTATTGTTTTTTGGAATATATATTGGGTATTAAAAAAAGAGGGAACACCCTCTTTTTTAATGTTTATTTTTCTAATGGTTTTGCCTTAATTGTTTGGTAGCATCTTTTAACAAACTCAGCAAATTCTTCTTTAGATAAAATTTTGCCTTTTTCTGGAAAACATTCCAAACAGTTTGAACTATCTTTAATTTTTTCAAGTTCAGTTAAATAAAAATCATAACTAATTTCACCTTGATTGAGTGGGTTATGAGAATCTTTTCCAAAATTGTTATGCAAATGTGAACAGGCAATTTGTTTTTTGAATTTATTGAAAAGTTGTTGCTCGTTTCCATAACAATGAGCATGACCTAAATCAAAACACATTTTAACATTTGGCAAATTCAAAGATAAAAGTTTTTCTAGGTTATAGTTGTTTCTAACATTTTCCAGACAAAGAGTGGTTGGCAAAGTTTCCAAATATTTCATCATATTAGCAAATTTGTCAATTTGAGATTGAGGAATTTGTGGAGGATTATCTGTCATTGATGCATGTGCCACAACATATGGAATGCCAAAAGATGCTGCTTCAACAAGTTTCGCAGAAACATAATAAAAATATTCGCTTGTTGATTCGTCACAAATTAGGTTAGAAATTTTATAGTCAATATGCACCTGCTTAATTTTCAAACCGATTTTGTTGGCATATCCAATAATTTCAATATAACTTTCGTCATCTCTTTGATATCTTTCGTCTAAATAAAGAGCAATCTCATCAAAGCCTGCTTCTTTATAAATATCCAATCTTTCTTTATATGTCAACTTGTTGCAGTTGTTCATATCATAAATTCCAAACATAGATCCTCCTCAATAAATAAAAAACACCTTCTCAGGTGTTTATTCTCCTCTTTCTTTTTCAGAAGAAGGAGTAAAGTTTTTAATATATTCTGTTAATTCTTCAATTGGCTTATCCCATTTTTCAACTTGATACATAGAGCTTAGAGCGAGCTTTTTACATTTTCTAATAAATGAAGACAAATATTTTTTTTCATGAAGTTTTGCTTCATCAGAAAGAAAATTAACACAGTGTTTTAGCATTTTTGGTGTGACAGCATAAACATGAATTCCTCTTCCAGAGTCGCCATCTTCATATGGGCTTGTAAAAAAAGCTGGAATCTCTGTTTCTTCGTCCATGATATAGCCAAAAGATGTATACACACAGTTCATAGAAAGCACTTCGGCTTCATATTTTGCATGTGGATTATTTTCTGCTTCGGTATTAACCGGTGCTGTTTTTTGTTTCTTCTTGAAAATTCCAAATAGTCCCATAAAAAATCTCCTTACAAAACAAGTTTAACACAACTGTTTCATTTTTTCAAGATGCAATTTGTAAGCAAACAGCCAGTTGTTATTCTTCTGTTTTTTCTTTCTTTTTGCCCAGTTGTTTAAGCAATGGCAAAATTAAAGAGCCAATTGTGTTTCCAAGAATAACTGTACAAATAAAACCAAAAGCTTCAAAAGAACAAATTCCTGAAATTGCAAAATATCCAATGTCGGCAATTGAATGCTCAAAACCACTCAAGATAAACACAGGAATTGCAAACAAAATTCCAACAATGGATTTGTTTTCTTTGTATACACTCACTGCAACATACATCAACACTCCACACATAATCGCTCTGATTAATGTTTGAAAAAATGTTTGTGAAGCAAGTTTGCTTTCACAAATAACTTGTGCAGTTTGAGAAAGCGAAGGAATTGCATAACCTATTGCAAAACCCAACACAATTGTGGCCAAGGCATTTCCTAAAAGACCCAACAAAAGGGTGGAGAAGTCTTCTTTTGAATGATTTTCAAGCATGAAACCAATCTTTCCGGTGTAAAGCGAAAAGCTTTTATAACATATTGTCAAAAGTGCAACCGAAAACATAATTGCACCAACATAAACATTGCTGCATGCCAAATAAACTGAGCAACCAATAATAATCATCAATCCTGCTGAAATTCCATTCAAAACCTTGTTCATACTATTCTCCTTTTGTTCATTATAACAAAATTCGACAAACGACACAAATGTTTAATTTTATCTGGTTAATAATTGTTAAACTTAAACATAATAAATCTCTTTTTATAACAAAAGTATTGGATAAATAACATCTGTATGTTATATTATATACAATCTAATTTGAGAGGCTTTGTTATGATTATAAAAAGTGAAGATTTAAAAAAATACAGCTGGGAAGAAATTTTAACAAAAAGAGAAAAAATTTTTCAAGAGAAAATTTCTTATTATAAAATAAAGGCCCAAAAGGCAGAAGAAGATT
>JAZNPU010000050.1:0-8783 GCA_045589795.1 Clostridia bacterium | reverse complement strand
TTTTTAATGTGTTTTAGAAGATTTTTGCATTTTGGAAGAATGCTTTTTTATAAATACTGAAAAATCATCTTTCAAATCTGCTCTTTTCAAAACAAATTTAACAAATGTTTTTGCAAATTCAAGTTTGTTTCCACAATCACAATGTTTAGCACAAATTTTAACCGCAACTGCTAACTTTTCCATTGCCAAACAGTTGATAGCATCAATAACATAATACTCTCCGTTATGGCAAGGAACTTGTTTAAGTTTATTAAAAATATTTTTATCAAACACATATCTTCCGACAATTGCATATTGCGATGGTGCCTCTAAACTTGTTGGCTTTTCAATAATTTTTTGCAATTCAAAATAATTGTTGTTTTTGACAACTTTTGCACAGCCAAATTTTGAAATATCTTTTTTAGGAACTTTTTGAATTGCACACACGGTTTTGTTTGTTTTTTCATACACCGCTATTAATTGCTTCAAAACAGACTTCTGCCCATCAAACAAGTCATCTCCGTTAAAAACAACAAAAGGTTGCCCTTTTGACCATTTTTTTGCCATTAAAACAGCATCTCCCGAACCCTTTGGCTTGATTTGATACACAATTTTAATCTTCAATTGTTTAATTACATCTAAATATTGTTTAACCTGCTCTTCATTGCTATTTATAATCTTTTCTAAGATTTTTCTTTTGGGAAAAACAAACTTTTTAATTTCTGTTTTGCTTGGGGCTGCAACAATCAAAACATCTGCGATTCCGCACTCAACACATTCTTTCAAATGATAAAACATAACTGGCAAGTCAACAACTGGAAACATTTCTTTAGCACAGCAAAAAGATGCTGGTGCAAATCTGGTTCCCAAACCACCAGCTAAAATAACAGCTTTTTTAACCATAAATCACCCCCATACAATAACATATGAAAATGATTCAAAAAAAGAAACCCAAACGGGTTTCCTGCCTTTTATTTGCTAACAACTTTTAAGTGAATCTTTTTACCTTTGCTAACCACAACTTCGTTTGTGCTGAGCATCAACTTGTCATCTGCAAGTTTTTGACCATCGAGGCTTATTCCTGATTGAGCAATCAATCTTCTTGCTTCGCCACGACTTGAACAAATTCCAACATCTGCAAGCATTTCACAAACATTAACACCTTGACTAAGTTTTTCATAAACAACAGTGTTCATGTTTTCACTTTTTCCAGCTCCTTCAAAAATTTCTTGGGCTGTTTTTTGTGCTAGTTTTGCATTTTCTTCACCTTGAATAAATTTTGTTATTTCATAAGACAAAATCTTTTTGGCTTTTACAATATCTTCTTTGATAAGTGCACGAACATCTTTCATATCCATATCTGTGAATAAAGCAAACATCATTTCAACACATGCATCTGGTGTTTGATAAATTCCTTGATAAAAATCATAAGCACCAATTTTGCTTGAATCCACCCAAATGGCACCTCTTTCGGTTTTGCCCATTTTCTTGCCTTCTGGAGTGAGAAGCAATGGGTTTGTCACACCTTCCATTTCACGGTTTTTGCCGTCCAAGAAGTTTAGTTTTCTGCCAAGTTCAACACCTGCAACAATGTTTCCCCATTGATCTGAGCCACCCCATTGCAAGTTGCAACCATAAGTTTTGTTTAAGTGTACAAAATCATAAGCTTGCATTAGCATATATCCCATTTCAAAGAAGGTCAATCCACCTTCGTTCATGCGGTTTGCATAAATATCGTTAGAAAGCATTTTGTTAACATTAAAGTGCACACCAACTTCTCTCATAAAGTCTGTGTAGCTATAATTTTTGAACCAATCTGCATTATTTACAATGATTGCAGGGTTTTCTCCATCAAAATCCAAGAATTTGCTATAGCTTTTTTTAATTGCTTCAATGTTATTTTGAAGTTGTTCGCTTGTTAGCAATTTTCTCATTTCTGTTCTGCCAGTTGGGTCACCAATTGCAGCTGTTGCTCCACCAACCAAAATAATAACTTTGTGGCCTGCTTGTTGAAATCTTCTCATAATACATGCAGGAACACAGTGTCCAATATGCAAGCTGTCTGCAGTTGGGTCTGTGCCAGTATAAACCACCAAGTTGTCTTTTGAAAGCATCTTTTTTACATGTTCAATGTCTGTTGATTGCTTAATAAGTCCTCTTTCGTTAAGCACATCAAATAAATTTTGTTTAGTTATTTTCATGAGTTTCTCCATTTTGTGCTGATTGTAGCACTATTATATCATTATTTTTGTTAGTTTCAAGTGATTTGTAAGACTTTCTATATTTGTTTTCGAACATCATCAATCCAAGTAATACCCCAGTGTTTGACAAAACAAAGATCACAAGGAAGATGTTAAACAGCAACTGACTACCAATTGCCCCAAGCAAAATCACAATTCCAAAGCCAATAACTCTGAAAATGCAAAGTAAGCTTTCAATAACTGTGTGATGTTCGGCAATTTCAGAATATAGACCAGCTTCTTTAAGTGTTGCATTGCGATAAATGTCTGCAATCAGTGGATAAACCGATCCAGCGATTGAAACACCTGCTTGATAAATCATCAATGTTGTCACATTTGGCATCGCAACAAATAATATGCAAGTTGCAACTGGCAAAATACTAGAGATAATATATAGCCAATTTCGTTTGTTTTCTACAGTGAACCTGCTAACCAAAACTAGCAAAATTGTTGAAACAACTGCAAACACACTTGTGATTGTTCCCAAACTGAAACTGCTTCCAAATTGCATCATTATGCAAATATTCATAAGAGGTGTCACAACTGTTGTGAAGCCATAGATGCAGTAGATACAATACAAAAACTTCAATTTCTTACCCACTTCTGGGTTTTCTTTGAGTTTTTTGAAATAGCCTTTCATGTCAAATTTGCTTCCACTTGGCTTTTGTGATTTGATTCCAAATGAAATAGCAATTTGAATGGCACAAATAATCAAAACATAAATTGAAACTTGTGTATAAGTTGAAACTTCAATCAATGCACCAAGTGCAATTGGTGCAACAATGTTCATAACTTTTGAAAGAACTGTGCTCATTGTTGCAAACTTTTTCATGCTGTTGCGGCTAACCATTTCTTGTTTTATGACATTGTAGCTAGCATAATAAAATGCATGAAATGTTCCATACAAAATTCCTGCTAAGGTGAGCATGCTTGCAATGTTTTGGCCACAAAACACAACCAAAATAACAAGACCTGCACCAAACAATAACCCTATGCGATAGAACCAAACACGATTGGTTTTTTCAACAAAGATGCTCAAAACATAATATATTATGAGCATTGAAAGGTATGTCCAAATATAATATACACCAACATTAAAAATATACTCATTTATATCTGAAGAAAGGTCATAAATGTGAGCCACCAAAAATGTGGATAAAAATAATTCAACAATACATAAAATGATGTGGCAAGCCAGCAAACAACCGCTTGAGGTTTTATCTGATTTTGATTTTGTTATATCATATGTGTATGCCATAAGTATCTCCTACTTTCGCCCGTTTATAATAGCACAATAAACGAAACATTATCAACAAAATAAAAACTTTTGCACAAAATAACCTAAATTTATTTGATAAACCACACAAAGAAATGTATAATAAACATATATTCGGAGGGTTTTTTATGGGATTTTTTAGCACAAACATCTTAAAAGCTATTGCATGGACTGACGACAGCAAAGACACACTTGTTTATAAGTATCCAATGGACGGAAGAAAAATTGTCTTTGGAAGTAAACTAACTGTTCGCGAAGGTCAAGTTGCAATTTTCTTAAACAAAGGCAAAATAGCTGATATCTTCACTGCTGGAACATACACTCTTAAAAGCAGTAACTTGCCAATTTTGAGCACTCTTCTTGCATTGCCTTATGGTTTCAAATCACCATTCTTTGCAGATGTGTTCTTTATTAACACAAAACAATTCACAAACCAAAAATGGGGAACAAGCAACCCTATCACAATGAGAGACAAAGAATTTGGAACAATCCGAGTTCGTGGCTATGGCACATACTCTTTCAAAGTTGACAATCCAGAAACATTCTTGAAAGAACTTTTTGGAACAAACAGCACTTTCACAACCGAAGACATCAATGCACAACTTAAGAGCATGCTGGTTTCTAGCATTTCAGACACAATTGCTGAAAGCAAAATCAGTGCACTAGACATTGCATGCAACCTTAATGAATTCTCAAATGTTGCAAGCGAAAAAGTTGCTGCAGACTTTGCAAACCTTGGTTTGAAACTAACAAAACTTATTATTGAAAACATTAGTTTCCCTGAAGCTGTTGAAAAAGCAATCGACACAAGATCTTCAATGGGTGTTTTGGAAGGTCAAATGGACACATATGTGAAATATCAATCAGCAAATGCAATTGGCGATGCTGCTAAAAACCCTGGCCTTGGTGGTGTTGGAACAACCTTGGGTGCAGGAATGGCAATTGGCGAAGTTATTGCTGATGGATTAAGATCTAGCACAAAGAAAACCGATGCTGAACCAACTGGCAAATTCTGTCCAGAATGCGGAGCAAAAAATAGATCTAATGCAAAATTCTGCAGTGAATGTGGAAACAAGTTTGCTGCTCCAACCTGTCCTAAATGTGGACACGAAGTGACAAGCAGAACAAAATTCTGCCCAGAATGCGGAAACAAATTAAAATAATAAATCTAAAAAAATACACCGTGCATTGCATGGTGTTTTTTTATTGTTAAATATAGTATATTGTCTGACATAACACCCCATAAAAGCTGACAAAAACACGGGTTTAGTCAATTTCTATAAACCAAAAATAATCGTCTAAAAACAAGTATTTTTCTGTGCCTAAAATTCTGCAAGTGTATCTTATTCCCTTTCCGCCACCCTTTGTGCTTGCAAGTTTTCGAATGTCTAAAATTTTGTCTATGCAAAAAGTTCTGCCATCGTCCCACTGAATTTCAAGTGGAATAACTTTGCCATCTTCTCGCATCAATGTTTTAACACTTACATTTTTTCTCATTAACATAAGTTTCTCAATATTCCTTGTTTTTTATTCATTAAAAATTGCTTTGCTTTCTTTTCCTGGCTTAACAGTGTTGTCTTCTTTTATGTTTAGGTGGCTCATTCTGCCATCTGTCAAAATCACAGCTTTGTTAATCACATTTCTTCCAAACCTGTTTCGCAATGTTTCAACTGTGTCTTGAAGCTTTTTCTGCTTTTGTTTTTTATCTAGGTCAAAATCCAAACATAGCTGCTCTTCTTCAACAAAATCACTAACAGCCACCCCGAGTCCCCTAACCAAAGCATTATTCCATTTGAAATTTGCTTTGAAAAGTTCAAATGCTTTATCTGCAAAATCTTGAGCCAAGTTGCTTGGAGAAATTTTGGTCATTCGAATGGTCGAGTGCAAATTGTTGTCCATAATTGTCAAATGAACAGTTCTCGCCATTTTATAGCCATAGTCGAGCATTCTCGAGCACACACTTTCTGAAAGCAAAATCAGCAATGCCTCAACCTCGGTGTCGGTTTTCAAATCCCTATAAAAAGTTAGGCTGTTTCCAACAGATTTAATATCACTCAATTCTTCGTGAGTATGAACAATATCTGTGTCTTTGCCGTTTGCATAATCATGCAAAACCTCTCCCCACTTACCTAGCTTTGTTTTAAGAATTTTTTTATCAAACAAGGCCAAATCACCAATAGTTTTGATTGTTAATTCGTTTAGTTTCTTCTTTGTCGCCCTGCCAACATACAAAAGCTCTTCAACAGGCAACGGCCAAACCTTTTGCTTATAACATTCTTGAGAAATCACTGTTGTGGCATCTGGTTTTTTCATATCTGAAGCCAATTTTGCAAACACTTTATTAAAGCTTACACCAATGGACACTGTCAAACCAATTTCTTGCTTTACTCTTTCCCTGATTTCTTCAGCAATCTTTACTGCATCTCCACCATGCTTTTTGCACGATGAAACATCTAACCAAGCCTCATCAATTCCAAAGCTCTCCACTCTGGTTGTATATTCTCGGTAAATATCTTTGACAGCTTTTGAATATTTTGCATATAAGCCATGATGAGCCTCAACACATTTCAAATTAGGACAAAGTTGTTGTGCTTGATAAAGCACCATGCCTGTTTTTACACCCATTTTTTTTGCAATCATGTTTTTTGCCAGAACAATGCCGTGCCTTTCTTCCACTTTTCCGCAAACAACCACAGGAAAATCCTTCAGTTGAGGATTAAGCAAACACTCCACTGATGCATAAAAATTATTCAAATCGCTATGCAAAATCTTTTTCATAATTTAATTATAGCACATTTGTTCGATAAATCAAATAAAAACTCTTAACTTTTTGAATTTTCTTTTATACAAAAAGATTTTACTTTTTGTTAATAATGGTGTTATACTAGAAAAAACAAACTTTAAGGAGAAAATTATGGTTTCTAAAATTGATCGTTCTTTCGATGACAAATTTGCTGCTGCTTGGTATGGCATTGGTGGAACATTTAGCTATAAATTTAGCAAAAAGTTGCTTGCATATTTAAGCAATAACAACATCAAAGCAAAAAATGTTCTTGATGTTTATTGCGGAGCTGGAAACTTCCTTGATGTTATGCAAGATGCTGGTTTTTCTTGTGTGGGAACAGAAGGCAGTGCTGCATTTATTCGCTTCAATCAAAAAAATTATCCAGACATGAAGTTCTATCACAGTGAAAACATGGCAAACTTTGGAACAAAAGAAAAGTTTGACTTGATCACATGCATTTATGATCTTGTGAACTATCTTGAAATTTATAGCGACTGGGAAGAACTCTTCACTGCTGCTTATAAGCAACTCAACAAAGGTGGTTCATTTGTGTTCGACTTCAACACTCTTAAAAGATTGTCTGACTGGAATTACACCTATTATGAACAAGCCAAAGATGTAGATTATGTTGAATCTGTTAAATCTGGTGTGTTTGGCAAAACAGTTATTGACTATGTTTATTATGTTAGAGATGGCGAATGGTATGACAAAACCTCAACCAAATACACTCAAACATCATTTGAAGTTGAAACCGTTGTAAAATCACTTAAAAAGATTGGTTTCAAAGAAGTTAAGGTTTGCAACTTCGATTTGGCTGAAATTGTTAATCCAGAAACAGAAAACAAAGTTCATATTATTGCAACAAAATAATATTTTTCAAACAAAAAACACTCCATTTTTGGAGTGTTTTTTTTGTTGTGATTATTCAGTTGCAGCAAGTCTGGCTTGTTGGTCTGCTCTTTGAAGGTTTTCAATCATTTCTTCAATGTTTCCATTCATGAAACTTTCCAAGCTATAAAGTGTGCAGTTGATTCTGTGGTCTGTCACACGGTTTTGTGGGAAGTTATATGTTCTGATTTTTTCACTTCTGTCACCAGTTCCAACTTGGCTTTTTCTGGTTTGAGCATATTCTGCATCTGCTTGACTTTGATAATAGTCATAAAGCTTTGCTTTTAGCCAGTTCATTGCTTTTTCTCTGTTTTTAAGCTGACTTCTTTCATCTTGACAAGCAACAATGATTCCTGTTGGCAAGTGAGTGATTCTGATTGCACTTTCTGTTTTGTTAACATGTTGTCCACCAGCACCACCACTGCGATATGTGTCAATTTGCAAATCCTTTTCGTTGATTTCCACTTGAACATTCACAGCTTCTGGCAAAACAGCAACAGTCGCTGTTGATGTGTGAACTCGGCCTTGGCTTTCAGTTTCAGGAACTCTTTGAACACGGTGCACACCGCTTTCCCATTTAAGTTTGCTGAAAGCTCCTTTCCCTTTAACCATAAAAGAAACTTCTTTTGCTCCACCGGCTTCGGTAAAGTTTCCGTCTAAAAGTTCAACAGAAAATCTTTGTGATGCACTGTATAGTTCATACATTCTCTTAAGTTCAGCAGCAAACAAGCTTGCTTCGTCGCCACCAGCACCTGCACGAATTTCAATAATGACATTTTTGTCATCATCTTCGTCTTTAGGAAGAAGCATAACTTTGAGTTCCTCCTCAAATTGAGCAACCTTAACTCTGGCTTCTTTTTCTTCATCACGAATCATTTCTCGCATGTCTGGATCGCTTTCTGTTTTGAGCATCATAATTGCATCATCAATGTCTTGTTGAGCTTTCAAAAGTTCTTCATATTTTTCAATAATTGGACTCAATTCAGAATGTTCTTTGCAAAGTTTTTGCCAACGATCTTGGTCAGCAATAATCTCAGGGTCAGCAATTTGCCCTGTGATCAATTCAAACTTGTTTTTGAGATCCTTCAACTTCTCTAACATAATTCTCTCCTATTTTGTGACAATAACCATACGGTCTATGCCTTGCATGTCTTTGATAATTTCTGTTTGTGAATATTCATAAAACAATTTTGCAACGGTTTCTGCCATGCCTTCGCCCACTTCTAAACAAAGCTTGCTGCCTTTTACCATAAAAATCTTTGCTTGTTTTGCAAGATATTCATAAAAATAGTATCCTTTGTTTGCTGCATACAAAGCAAGATGTGGTTCAAATTTATGAACTCTTTGTTCAACTCTTTCGTCACCAAATTCAATGTATGGTGGATTGCACACAATATAATCAAAATTGCCATATATATTCTTCAGCATATCACTTTTGATGATTTCCACCAAGCAACCATTCATTTTCGCATTTTTTCTGGTCATTTTGATTGCATGTTTGCTAATGTCTGCACAAAGCACGGTTGCTGCTGTGTTTTTTGCAATGGTTATTCCAATTGCACCACTTCCACAACACAAATCCAAAACTCTTTGATGTTGTTTGTCACCAATGTCT
>JAZNPU010000049.1:0-2935 GCA_045589795.1 Clostridia bacterium | reverse complement strand
TGGCATTGATAATAGCTGTACTCTTTCTTGCAATATCAGGAGTACCCGTAAAGTCTTTAAGGTTTTGTGTGATAACAATTTGCATACCTTCATATTTACGAATTCTCTTCGCCAATTGATACATAAAGTCTAGTGCCACATCTTTTTTAGGATCGATAAAGACATGGGCTTCGTCGATAACTACAATGATTCTTCTCTTTGTTCCATATTTTGCATTGTAGTCTTTATTACCAATAATTTCGTTGTTTAGCCATCTCATAATAACCATCATTTGAGCATTTGCAATGTCGTTATTACTGTTAGCCAACAATGTTTGGAAGTTAAACACAATAAAGTTTTCTTCACTAGTGATAGTTGAATAACCATTCCAAAGCATACTGTTTCTTCCACCTTCAGCAAACTTGTTGAGGTAAACCTTAACAATTCTTAGGTTATTGCGAAGATATTCATCAGTTGCTTGTTCGTGTTTTGCACTAACATGTTCATACAAATCTTGCATGATTGGGAAATCCTCTGGTGCAAGTTTGTCAATTTCTGTTTCGGTTGTGATACCAAATTTGTCATAAAGTTCTTTAATACATTCGTTCAAAATTTCTAGGGCATCCATTGTGATACCGTCCAAAATCATCTTGAAGAATGATTCCAAAAATTGCAAGTGGCTTGTCAATGACACATTTAGTCCACTATCTGATTCGTCATCAAGTTGGGTGACAATTTGAAGTGGGTTAATTCTACCCTCTTTTGCACTACCAACATCGATAACTTTACCATGTAGATTTTTAGCCAAAATATCATATTCTCGTTCTGGGTCAAGAATAAAGATTTTTGAGTTATCTGATGCAAGGTTTGTCAAAATAGCTTTTGTTGCAAAAGACTTACCAGAACCAGATTTTCCAAGAACAACCATGTTTGAGTTGATTCTTTCTTTGTCTCTTTGGAAGAAATCCAAGAATACTGGTTCTTGGTTCATTCCAAGATAGAATCCTTTTGGATCTTGAACAGCATCAGAAACAAATGGGAACATCGCAGCCAAGCTGGTTGAGTTAATACCTCTTTCATATTTTTTCATGCTTGATCTCTTGCAAATGTTAGCATTAATGAATCCTTGCAATTGCAAACCAAAAAGTTCAGATCTTTTGAAACCAGATCTCATTAATTGAGTTTTCAAAAGTTTCTTCTGTTCTTCTTCAACTGTGATTAAAATGCTTGTATCAAACAACATTTCATTACCTTGTTTAATGGCAGCCATAAGCTCTTTCAATGTTTCAAGGTGAGTGTTCTTTTCAAGTTCGACACTGGCACGAGCTCTCTTGCTGGCTTGAACTTCCATTTCCATAATAGAACGGTCAAGTCTTTTTTCTGCATCAGCTTGTGGAACTGGATTAAATTTTACACAAATTCTTGTTCCAGGAACACTAAAGAAGTTTCTACCCCAAGCATTTGGAACAACCAATGGATAATCTGCAACAGCCATTGTTGTGAAAGATTTTCCGTTGATGTATGTTTTGCTCATACCAAACTTAACAGATTCTGGCATAATCCAGTTAAGAAGGTCTTTTGGTTCAATGTCTTCCACTTCTCTTTCGTCAAAAGAACTATCATAATAGTTTTTCAAAAAGATAGCAGTTTTTTTGCGGTCAAGAATTTTACATTCAACCACATTGTTTGTGTTTCCTTCGATTGTGTTAACAACGAAGTTCATTGTGCTAAGCAAACTACGAATAGATTTGCTATAAATAGCCAAATACATATGATCTTTCATAATTGGGAAGTCTTTATCCACATTCATTGCATCATATGTGCTAATTCTTGAGTCAATAATTTCAATTCTAGGCTCAGCTTCTTCTGGTTTTGTGACACCATTTCTAACATTTTCAACAACTGAGTCTCTTTTGTCACATTCGTTATAAATATAGTTATCAAGAACCATTGGTCTGCTGAATTTATAAATAGCAGCTGTTTGTTCACTTGTTAAAGACTTCAATGCATTGTCAATGGCAGAAATATAAGCATCTTGACGAGCAACAGAAAGCATATAAAATTCAATACTTTTGATTTCGATTGCTGCACCAAAATATTCTTTATAGTCAATGATACCAATTTTTCGCTTTTCGTCATAGTCTTGTTCTATGATATTCACATATGGCAAAAGTGCAGAAACACTACCCTTGCTGCTTTTTGACATTTTCTTAAAGTTTTTAGCACCGAAAATGAATTTCAAACCATCAACAACAGCATGATAAAGCCTTGTTTCTGGAGAAACTTCCATAAATAATAAAATTGTAATAACAAGAATGGATAATGCCAATGCGATTCTTGTAGTTGTTCCAAACATATCATTGAGCAAAATCAATGCCACGAGAACAATTCCCACAAGCCCAATCAAAATATCCATCAATGTGAACCCTTTGAAAAACTGGGTCTTAACTTTGGTCTTTTTAGGTATAAGCCTTGCCATAAAAATCTCCTTACTTTTTTGCTTGATAAGCTCAAGCTAGCTTTATTTATAACGGGCTAAGCCCCCAGTTTTGGGGGTTAGCCGTTATTATCATTTTTGTTGTCGCCACCAGAGGCTCCATCACCAAATGAGTTCTTCACATTTGTTGCTTGAGAAAGTGCACTCTTACTCTTTTGATTCTTGAGTTGTTTGCTCATCTTTCTACTTGCTTCTTGAATCTTCTTAATATTTCGTTTTTGATAATTATCTTGAGATCTCAATTTCAAAAGTGTTTCTTTAAGTTGTTTAATTTCTTGCATTGCTCTCTTAGCTTCAGGGCCCTTGCTTAGAGCTATTGGTTGTTTATCTTTGATTGCCTTATTAATAGATTCTCTGATTTGTCTAGCAACTAATTCTTTTGTTAAACCACTTTGTTGATTAATTCTTTGAATCATTTTTTCAATAGTTGCCTTATCAACACCATTCTCTTTCATAGAT
>JAZNPU010000048.1:0-5155 GCA_045589795.1 Clostridia bacterium | reverse complement strand
ACTAGCAGCCAAACTTTTTCAGTTGTTTCAAAAAGTGGCCAAGCAAAAATAACCCTTAAACTTTTAGGCATGTTCAATGTACAGAATGCCTTGGTGGCAATTTCTGTTTGCTCAAATTTGGGCTTTTCTTTTGACCAGTGTGCGGCAGCTCTTGAAAATCTTAATGGTGTTGATGGCAGATTTGAATGTTATTCTAATGACCAAACAACGGTTATTGTGGATTTTGCCCATACTCCAGATGGATTAAAAAATATACTGCTAGCTGCAAGACAGGTTTGCAAAAAGCATAAAGTTATTTGTGTGTTTGGTTGTGGAGGCAACAGAGACAAAGAAAAACGGCCACTTATGGGAGCAATCGCTGAAGAGTTTTCTGATTTTTGCATAATCACAACAGACAATCCAAGATATGAAGACAACTGGGATATTGCTTGCGACATCGCTAAAGGGTTTTCAAAAAATAAATATAAAATTGTTTTGGACAGAGGTCAGGCTCTTAGAGAAGCTGTGATGTTGGCAAAAAAGGGAGATATTGTGATTTTTGCTGGAAAAGGAGCTGAAACCACAACTGAAATTTGTGGAACAAAAGTTGAAAGTTCGGATAAAAACATAGTCAAAAAAGTATTGTGCATTTAGGAGATAACCATGGAAAAATATTCATCATTATTACTATCGTCATTGGTTGGATTTTTTGTTTGTTTGATTATTAGTCCAATAATTATTGGATTGATAAAAAAAGAGAAGGTCAAGCAGGTGATTTTGCATTATGTAGAAAATCATCAAGTTAAAGCAGGCACTCCAACAATGGGAGGCATCATATTTATCATTGCAATATGCTTGGTTCCATTTATCTTTTTTCAAACAAAAGCATTCACACTTTCTGTGATGGTTATTTTGGTGTTTTTGGGTTATTCTTTGGTGGGATTCATTGACGACTTCATCAAATTCAAGTTCAAAAGAAATCTGGGATTGAGGGCATACCAAAAATTATTATTTCAACTGGCAATCAGCATAATCATTAGTGTTTTTGCATATAAAAATTCGTTGATTGGTTCAACTGTTGTGTTGCCGTTTTCTAATGCAACAGTTGATCTTGGTTGGGGCATTATTCCACTTAATATTCTAGTATTTTTGGCAACAACAAACAGTGTTAACTTAACTGATGGTTTAGACTGCTTGGCAACAGGCACAACAATTAGTTATTTGTTCTCGTTTTTGCTATTATTGTTTGTTTTGTCGTCCTCTGTGTTTTCAGGTTTAAGTGCAGTATATTTTGTTGAAATGCACAATATTCAAATTCTGATTTGTGTGAGTTTGGGAGCATTGGTTTGCTACTCATTATTTAACTGTTATCCTGCAAAAATTTTCATGGGAGACACAGGCTCACTTGGGCTTGGTGCATTGATAGCTAGTCTTGCAATTGTCACAAGAACAACACTGTATCTTCCAATATTGGGTATTATGTTTGTTTTGTCAACTGTGTCGGTTATTTTGCAAGTTGCATATTATAAACTAACAAAAAAACGAATATTTCTAATGGCTCCATTGCATCACCATTTTGAGAAGAAAGGTATTCACGAAGTTAGGATTGCTGTGGCATACACAGTTATTACAGTTTTGGTGGGGCTAGCAGTGCTGCTTTTGGAAATTATTTAGGAGAAACAATGTTTGTTTTGGTTGTTGGCTATCAAAAGTCTGGAAGAAGTGCAAGCAAATTATTAAAATCATTAGGGTATAAGGTTGTTGTTGTCAGCGACGACAGAGCTTTATCACAAGAACAAATAGACAGGCTACTTGTTAACCTGTCTTTTATTGTGGTTAGTCCTGGAGTTTTGCCAAACAGTCCGCTTTTGGTTGCAGCACACAAAAACAATATTAAGGTTATTGGCGAGCTTGAACTTGGATTTCAAAACACCAAAGGAAGAGTTGTTGCAATCACAGGAACCAACGGAAAGACAACCACAACAAAATTAACAGCACATTTGCTGGGTGAAGATAATGTTTTTGTTGCAGGCAATTTGGGAGTTCCGTTGTGCGATGTTTGCAAAAAAACAAATGACCAATCAACCGTTGTTTGTGAAGTTAGTAGCTTTCAGCTAATGCACACAAATTTGTTCAAACCAAAAATTGCAGCATTTTTGAATTTGACTCCAGACCATCAAAATTATCATTTGAGCATGCAAAATTATCTCAATGCAAAATTGAATGTGTTCAAAGAACAAACTCAGCAAGATTATGCAGTTTTGAACTATGATGACAAAGTTGCAAAAAATAGCCGTGTGTCAAAAGCAAGAATTTATTTTTTTAGCACAAAAAAAAGAGTAAATGGTTGTTTTGCTAGTGGTGGCAACATATATTTTAGAGATACCACAAAACATCTAAAAGGTTTCGAAAAATCTGTTCTTATTGCAAAAGTGACTGATATTAAGCTTCTTGGAGAACACAATTTAAGCAATGCGGTGTGTGCAATCTGTTGTGCAATTTTAAGTGGTGAAACCCCAGAAAATATAAGAACAAGATTGCAAACCTTCAAACCAGTTAAGCACAGGCTTGAATTTGTGACGGACATAAATAGTGTAAGCTTTATTAACGACAGCAAGGCTACAAATACCGATTCAACCATTTGTGCAATAAACAGTATGACTCAGCCAACCACACTAATATTAGGTGGGAGCGACAAGGGTTGCGATTTTGATTGTTTGTTTTGCAAAACATCATTGATTTCAAACTATGTTTTCATGGGAGAAACCAAACACAAACTTGCTTGTGCTGCACAAAAGTACGGCAAAACAAACTATGTTTTTGCTGATAGTTTGTCTGAGGCAGTGCTTTTGGCATATCAAATGTCTGAAAGAGGAAACACTGTGTTGTTTTCTCCAGCTTGTGCAAGTTTTGATATGTTTGCAAACTTTGAAGAAAGAGGAAAATGTTTTTGTGGTGTTGTTAGGGGACTAAAGCGAAGTGAAAATAATAACAACAAAAATCACAAAAAAGAAATCTTTTGACTATTTGCTGTTAGCATGCACAATTGTGCTTGTTGTGTTTGGAATAATAATGGTTTATTCTGCGAGTTATTATTCAGCAGAATTGTCTTTTGGAGATAAGTTTTATTTTGCAAAAAAACAACTCGTTGGTGCAGTTATTGGTTTGGTTTGCATGTTGACATTATCATTTGTCAAATATGACATTTTGCAAAAACTAAAATGGCCAGCCATAGCTGTTAGTGTTTTGCTGTTATCTGCAGTTTTTATTCCTGGTGTGGGTGTCACCAACTATGGAGCAACAAGGTGGATCAGCCTTGGATTTTTCACTTTGCAACCTTCAGAAATTGCAAAGTTTGGATTTGTTATTTTTGCTGCATCAATATTGAGCAAAAATTATATGTCCGTAAAAAAGTTTACTGGAATTTTGCCAGTTATTTTTGCTGGTGGCATAATATGTTTGCTTATTATTATGGAACCAAACATGAGCATAACCATTTGTGTTGCACTAACCATGATAGTCATGTTGATTGTTGGTGGTGCAAGATTTAAGCATTTTTTGCTTATTGGAATTCCAATGGTGTGTTTGGCTGTTGTGCTTGTTTTGATTGAACCATACAGGCTCAAAAGGCTTTTGGCTTTTTTGGACCCTTGGAGCAGTGCACAAGCAGAAGGGTTTCAACTGGTTCAAAGTTTGTTTGCAGTTGGAAGTGGAGGCTGGTTTGGAGTTGGATTGTTCAACAGCAGGCAAAAGTATCTGTTTTTGCCGTTTGCTGAATCGGATTTTATCTTTTCCATTATTGCTGAAGAATTTGGTTTTGTTGGTTGCCTTTTAGTCTGTTTGCTTTTTGTGGTTATAATTTTGAAAGGCATCAAAATTGCAAAAAAAGCTAAAGACAGATTTGGAAGCTATTTAGCAACTGGTATTGTCTCAATTATTGCAATTCAATTGCTTATAAACATTGCTGTTGTGACCGGCTCAATTCCACCAACTGGCTTGCCACTGCCGTTTATCTCTGCAGGGTCAACCTCACTTGTTGTTTTTATGAGTGCAATAGGGGTGCTGCTTAACATTGATAAGCAGAGCAAAAGGAGTGTATGAACAAAAAAACACAGTCAATCTGTGTTTTTTGTTTTGCAAATAATATTGTTTTTTGTTAAACTAATGATAAAATAGGATTAAGGGAACTATATGAATAAAAATATACAATACTTAAAATATTTAGACAAAGCCGTTGAGTGGGAAAAAGGAATGTGTGAGTTGCTAAAAAAATCACAGCCTCCATTTAATCCGATTGAAATTTTGAAAACTATAAACAAGTATGTTTCTTCGAAAATCTCTTGTGACGGTGATTATATAGAAAAAATCAAAATGAACAAGGCTTATGGTTTTGCATGCTTGAGAAGAAAATATGTAAGTGTTGCTAGGGAAAATTTTGAAAATATTGATTTTGATAAACTTAGAAAACATTCAAAATATGCTAAAATTATAGATAAAATATTTAGACAGCACCCTGAAATAGGCGTTATTGAAGATGATAGGTTAATAAAAGATATTGCGAACTCCTTTGCTCATGGGAACTATGATAGTTTGTCGCTGAATACAGAAGGTTGGGCAGCTGCTGCAAAGAAAAAAATGAATGAGCAGGCTTTAAATTCACTTGACTTATTAGGGGCGGTAATGATTCAAAGAAATAATTATCTAATTCCTGCAGATGCTGTTAAATTTCAATATGTTAGCAATTTTGTTCTTGACAAAAAAGGAAATATTAAAAGAAGATCATCGCCAATAATTGTGGATTTGATGATGACTGGTTTTGATTTTAGAGACTTGGTTCTTATGATTGAAAACAGTATGAAAAAATCCAAGGAAATTGCTTTTCTTTCTAAAAATCTCCAAGATAAATTTGGTATTCAAGATTTCATTGAATATAATGAAGAAGTTAAAAGAGCTTTGTTTGATAGCAATGTGTATTGGCATGATAAAAAAGACAATACTTATTCGTTGATAGAGTTAGACGATCATCAACAACAATTTCTTATTGATGAATATATGGATTCAAGAAAATGGTTTGGAAAATCTTATTCTAACTTTATTGATAAAGAATCCGGTGGCTTAGCTAATATTGTTAAGGGGGGGGGGGGGGTCCTCACCTCCGGTCGCTTAGTTAGTTTTA
>JAZNPU010000047.1:0-2221 GCA_045589795.1 Clostridia bacterium | reverse complement strand
GTTTTAATAGATTTATTCAATACTAATCAAATAATAATACAATGGTTGTCCACCATAATTTGCACTAACTTCAAGGTCTGGATACTTCTTTGCAAGTGAGTCGACAAGAGCTTCAGCTTCAGCAACTTGAACTTCTGCTCCATAGAACAAAGTGATTGTGCTTGCAGTGTCTTTCATCAATTTTTCAATTGTGTCACTTGCAACAACATTAACATCGCCACCTTTTGCAACAATTTGTTTTTCACCAAGACCGATAATATCGCCTTCTTTAAGCTTAAATCCATCAATACTTGTGTTTCTAACTGCATATGTGACAGAACCACTTGTCACATCTTCAATCATACTAAGCACATTTTCTTTGTTTTCCTCAACACTAGCATCAGGATCGATTGAAATTGCAGCAGTGATTCCTTGTGGAACACTTGTTGTTGGAATAACAATGATGTTTCTCTTAGACAAATCGTTAGCAAGTTGAGCCGCCATAACAATATTTTTGTTGTTTGGAAGAACAAATACATTTTCAGCAGCAACATTATCGCATGCTTTAGCAATATCTTCAGCACTTGGGTTCATTGTTTGACCACCTTCGATGACATAATCAACATTGCAGTCTTTGAATAATTGAGCCAAGCCTTCACCTGCACAAACAGAAACAATACCAATGTTTTTGAGTTGTTCTGGTTGCATTTGAATTTTAAGTTGACGATTTTGTTCTAGCATGTTTTCAATCTTAACACCATTGATTTCACCAAGTTTCAATGCATTAGACAATGCAATTCCTGGGTCATTTGTGTGAACATGCACCTTTATAAGGTTCAAATCACCAATACAGATAACAGAATCACCAATGCTCATCAATTTTTCTCTTAGCTTGTCAATATCGGCTTCAGTTGTCTTTTTGTTGATATTAATAACGAAAAATTCTGTGCAATATGCAAATTCAATATCTGCAAGATCATTATAGTTAACTTGAGGATTGCTTTCAAACACATCATAGGTTGATGAAATTTTATCGTTTTCAATTTCCATGATTACTTGACTTTCATCGCCCATCAAAAGCTTCAAGAAACCATTCAAAATAACCAATAGACCTCTACCACCAGCATCTACAACACCAGCTTTTTTAAGGGCTGGAAGAAGTTCTGGGGTCATTTTTAATGTTTCTTCACCAACTTCAAGAACTTGTTTTAAGAATTCTTCAACTTCGCTTTCTTTTTTAGCGATTTTCAAAGATTCTTCAGCCATTACTCTAATAACTGTCAAAATAGTTCCTTCTTTTGGAACGGTGACTGCTCTATAAGCAATGTCAGCACCATCTTTAAGTGCTTTAGCAAAAGCTTTTGTATCAACACTTTTAGCAGTTGCTAAGGTTGTACAAAATCCTTTCAAAATTTGTGATAGGATAACACCAGAGTTTCCTCTAGCTCCACGAAGTGCACCTTTTGAAACAGCATCAGCAACTGTGTCCATATTATTGTTTGTGCACATATTCAATTCTCTAACAGCAGACTTCATTGTCAAACTCATGTTTGTTCCTGTATCGCCGTCTGGAACTGGGAAGACATTTAAGCTGTCTACATAATCTTTATTTTCATCTAAATAATTCGCGCCCGAAATCACCATTTTTCTTAACTGAGCGCCAGTTATAGTTTTTGCCATTGTTATTATTTTTCTCCTAAATACAGACAATAAAGCCTGTCATACATCAATCTTTTTTATAAACAAAAAAAGTTAATGCACTAAACTCTAACACCAACAACATTGATATTAACCGAGTCAACTATCATACCAGTGAATTGTTCAACATTGTATTTCACTGATCGTCTAACAGATTCAGCAACGGCATTGATAGAAACCCCATATTTCAAAATAATTTGAAGGTCAATATGAATACGATCGCCAATAGTTAATATTTTAATACCATGTGTGCTGCTATGTTTTGAAAAAATTTCCTTCAATGCATCGGTGAATTTTCTAGACACCAAATCAACAACCCCATAGCAATCTAGAGCTGTGTGAGCAACAACATCTGCTACAGAATTATCAGTGACGGAAATTTTCCCATATGAGTTTATTGTATTAACTGACATAATCTTCCTCTCATTAAATTAATTAAACCGAGAATTTACCCAATTTAATCAATGATATATTACTATACATTTATATTTTTTGCAAGTCATTTTAAGTTAAAACCTATTATTTTATAAAAAATAACTAAAAT
>JAZNPU010000046.1:0-2973 GCA_045589795.1 Clostridia bacterium | reverse complement strand
TGTTTTTGAAGTTTTGGCTATTGTCACAGACCGAAAAAAAAGATATTATCGCCTAACAAACAGACCAATCAGGCCTTTTTCCTTAAAAGATGCTCAAGAAAGAGACTATTCTGAGATTGAAAACATAGAAAAAGGTGGCCCAATTTGCATAGCAGACCACTTTATAACAAACAATGATTCAAAAGAAGAATTTGTAAAAAAAGTTAATCAATACATTTGTTCAATCAAATAAAAAAACACCCATAAGTGGGTGTTTTTTTATGCAATTAAATCTTTGTTGGTATTCTTTCTTTCTATTTTTCCTTTGATAAAATAAATTAATTGAATTAATCCAAACACAATCAAACAAATTGCGGTAAATCCAATAAACACAAGAATTTGAGCAACGGGATAGAAAGTGAAATTGCCAACAACCAATTTTGTGTCAAACAATGATCCAAAGAATGGTGCCAAATCTCCAGCAACAACTGGATCAAACATGAATAAATAGTTGGCACTCCAAAAACCGTTTCCTGTTGATTTTCCAACTGCATTAAACACAGATCCCAGAACAAAAACCACAACAAAATATATTACAAAACCAACCATAAAGTGTTTTAATGAAGACTTGTCTAGTTTTGGGAAAATTCCCAATAGCAATGCCAATATTGGAATGACAATAACATTTGTATGTTCAAAAATAAAGTGAATGTTATACAAGTAAAACAACCCTTCTCCATCAAGATCTGGAACAGCCAAGGCGAAAATTACTCCAACAACATTGACAATAACAGTGAAATCGAAAATCTTTTTTGATTTTGTTATTAATGCAAACAAAATTAAAAATGAACCAATGTTGCAAAGTTGCAACGGAAGTCTTTTTATGTCAATTCCAATCGCCCCAAACATTTGAGAATATTGCATAACCAAAGATAAGCTTAAAATGAACAACATTAGCATTTTGTGTTCAGTATTTTTATTTCTAAAAATAAAATATAAAACGATTATTTCAACAATAACCAATACAACCCAAATAATATGAGGAATAGACCATGCTTCAAAAATTATATTTGAGTATCCAAACAAATGTTGAGGAACATAAATTGGAAGGCTAGAAATTAAAGATAGTGCTAAAACTAAGAAGAACCAACCATATTCTTTTGCCTTTTTGAAATTAAACACATGTCTTTCCTCAATCGCAAGAATAATTGGAATCAACAGTTCTATGCCCCACACAAAGCCTATAACACAACTTCTGAACACTGGATTGATGAAAAATGCTTTAACAGAATCACTAACAACAGAAATTGAGTTTATTCCTCTGCCATCAAGAGATGTGAAGCATTCCAAAAATTGAGGATAAAAAACCAATTGAAGCACAGTTGCAATTGTGCAAAAATAAATAGCAATGTTTCTGATTGTTCTGTTTTTGAAAAATACAGCCAAAGGAAGCATAATAAATGCCACAGAACCAATCCATTTAACAATAGCAACACCAGTTAAAGGAGAGTTTACAACATCTTCTGCATCATAACACAAATATAAAGCATCAGGCAAAAGAATTGATAAAAGCGAAATCACACAATAAACCACAACACTAATTTTCAATATTTTTGTTATTACAGTGTGAAATTGATCTTTATTTTTGATACAAAATTTACAAATTAAATATGAAGAAAGAACAACTGCAATAAAGATACAAAAGAATAAGTAAAACATAGATACACTCCTCTTTCCTAAATATAAAAAAAGTATATCACAATTAAATATTCTCTTACAAACAAAATCAAAAGGTTATAAATACAAAACAAAAAAACACCACGAGGGTGTTTTATTATTGTTAATATTAATTCTTTTTTATGAAAAACAATGCAATAGTTTCTGGTCCGCAACAGCAACCCATTGTGAAGTCAATATATCCAATTTCAACAGTTTTGTTTGGACAATGTTCTTTTATGAAGGCAGCAAGTTCTTCTGCTTCTTTTATTTGGCCAGTGTGTCCAATATAAATTTTTTCTTCTGAATTAAGATCGGCCTCGCTTAAAAACATGTTTTCAAGGTTTTTCAAAGATTTTTTTCTTCCAATTGCTTTGTTGCAAAGTTTAAGTTTTCCTTCTCCGTTTGCAGAAAGAATTGGCACGAGTTTAATCATTGTTCCAACGGTGGCAACAATTTTGTTTAATCTGCCACTTTTTGCCAAGAATTGAAGATCATATGGCATAAAAAACACTCTTGTGTTAATTTTGTTTTTGTCGAGTGCATTGAAAATTTCTTCCGCAGTTTTGTTTTCACTAACCATTTGAACAGCTTTGTTAACAAACAATGTTTCACCAAAGCTTCCTGTTAAGGTGTCTACAACCCAGATATGTTTTCCACAAGTTTTATTTACATACTCTGCTGCACTAACTGCATTTGAATATGTGCTAGAAAGTCCAGATGACAACCCCATATAAACAACATCATAACCGTGATGAGCATACTTTTCAAAAATATCTGTGAATGTTTGAACATTAACACAACCAGTTGAAACCTTTTTTGCACCCTTTATTGTGGCAAAAAATTCCTCTTCGTTTTTAATTGGACAATCAAAAGCCTCACAATAAAGATCATCAACCAATATAGTCATTGAAACATAGTCAACCCCTAATCGATTAAGTTCTTCTTGCGACAAGCTACAACATGAATCTGTGATAATTTTAACTTTGCTCATTTTTTCTCCTCTTTTCGCTTTACAATATATGAAATTTATAATCCATTTATCAAGCGAAAGAAAAAAATATAGTCTACAAATTCATTTTCTTGTTCGCTTTTTAAGTGAATATGCTTATTTATTGCAAAATTCTCACTGTTTTTTGATTGAATGTTGACTACTTTTATGGTAAAATGTTGTTATGGACGAAAAAGATTTCATTGCCCAAAATTTGGTTCTATACAGAAAGAAGATGGGGTTAAGTCAACTTGAACTTGCTGAAAAATTGAAATACTCAAACAAAA
>JAZNPU010000045.1:0-7312 GCA_045589795.1 Clostridia bacterium | reverse complement strand
ATGTATTAAATTTGAATTTAATGTTTTCAACTACTAATAAAAGTGCAAAAACACTGCAAAAATACTCAATATATTTGAAAAAAATTGAAAATGTGTTCAAAAACAGATGCAATTTTGGTTAATAAGTGTTATTATTTTGTTATATAAGTAGGAGTGCGGGCAGTTATGGCAAAAAAAATACCAGTAATTTTAGATGTAGATACCGGAATTGATGATGCTGTTTCTGTGCTAATTGCTCTCAAAAGTAAAAAGTTAGCCGTTAAGTTAATTGTCACTTGTCACGGCAATACAACCCTAGAAAATATCACAGACAACACCCTTGATGTGTTGGCTGTTTTGGGTCATGGGGATATTCCTGTTGCTCAAGGAATGGCGAATGCTCTTGTTAGAGATCGTTCTCACGAATTTGCACACGGACTTGATGGCCTTGGTGGATACGAAATCGACAGTGGACTTTCTGTTGTTTCAGATTCAGCCCTTGAAGCAACACATAAACTTTTGCAAAATGTCACAGAACCAGTGACATACATTTGTGTTGCTCCTGTGACAAATTTAGCAAATCTTTTGAAGCACTATCCAGAAGATGCAAAGAAAATCAAAGAAGCTGTTATCATGAGTGGTAGCAACGAACCAGTTAAAGAAGGGGAGCTTCCTTACAGAGAATTTAATGCCTCTGTTGACCCAGAAGCAACTGAACTTGTGTTAAATAGCCCTGTCAAAAAAGTATTTATCAGTATGGAAATGGGTCACACAGCTTACCTTGATTGGCACGATGTTTATAAAACAAAAAACTTAAACGAATTTGGTTCAATTTTAGAAAAAATCTATAGATCATATAAAGATTATCATGTGCAAAACGGAATTGCCACACACGATGGCTGTGCTGTTGCATATGTTATTGATCCAGACATGTTTGAGGTTGTTCCTGCACATGTCTTTGTTAAATACTATAAAGAATTTGATTCTGGAATTGCCGTTGTTGACTACAAAAAAACACCAAATGTTATCATGACAACAAAGGTAAATGTAAGCCGATTCAAAAAATTATATTTTCAAAGCTTAAGAAAATGTAAAGTTTATAAAAAATAAACTTAATCTTGCAAAATTTGCACTTTTTTATCATATAATCTTGAAAGGAGGAGAAAATGGACAAACAAGAATTTCTAGAATTTGTAGACAATAACATTTTGAGTTTGTTCACTGGTTCAGAAATAATTGGCGAAGAAGAATCTTCTCCTCGTGATGCATGTGTTGCACAAGGCTCTGGTGGAACTGTTTTGATCAAGTTCAACAAGAGCGACGACTATCGATACATCATCAAAAGAGTTCAACCTTTCAAACATTTTGAAATTGCAATCATAAAGTCTATCATTGAAGAAATGAGCAAGATTTATTTGAACCGTGTTGCTCGTGAATATAGCAAGCAAATTGAACACATTATCACAGAAAAAGCAATTTGTAAATCTATCACAAACAACTACAAAACTCTTCAAAATATCATTTCAACATTAGCAAATTGGGGAATGAGAACTTATGAAGGCAGCCATGCAAGCTTTGGTTTAATTTTGAGCTCAAAAAAGGCCAAAGAAACCAACGAAAACTTAAATATCAATAATTTCCTTAATAAAGATTTTAGCGCCCTTTTAAGTGACGGAACAGACACCTTTATGGAAATTTCTGCAGTTGGTTATTTAATCAATTATTTAACTTCTCAAAAGAATTATAAAGAAAATTTATTAGTTCCTTATGAATATCTAAAAATGGCAAACTTGTGCACTGGGAGCAAGATTGGAATCTGTTTGCTTCCTGATGGAGACATTTTGATTTTCAAAAACAAAATGTTAACATTTGCTAAAAGAAGTGGAAACTGGGTGTGCTTCACTCACCAAGTAATTATCGACAAACTTGCTGACAGACTTGGTGACGGAGAAGAAATCCGAAAAGAAATATATTTATCTTCTCTTGACACCAGCTTTAACAAATGTGGTGGTTGCATTGTGCATGTTTCAAACAACGAAAAATTTAATGTTTTGAAACATATTAATCCAGCCGATGTTTTGGTTGAGGATTGCTATAATCACATAATGGAAGAAAATCGAAGCAAATCCTTCTTTGCTGAACTAACTGAGGAGAGCAGCTATACACCTTTTTCAGATTTTATTAAAGAAGACAAGTGTGTAAAAACTGCAAACCTTATAAAAATTATTCGTGGCAGAAAATTCCACGAACTAGGAAGAAAACTAAGATTGGAACTTATGGGCATTGACGGTGCAACAATTGTTGACTACGATGGCACAATTATTGCTGTTGGAGCAATCATCAAAATTGAAGCCGGAAGCTCTGGTGGAGGAAGACTTGCAGCAGCAAAAATTCTTTCTAATTATGGCATTTCAATCAAAATTTCAAACGATGGATCAATTCAAGGATTCAGAGCCGATCGAAGCAAACTCAGAGTTAAACCTTTGTTTGTTATTGGTTAAATTTTATGCAAACAAAAACCACGGAAATTCCGTGGTTTTTTTGTTTGTGTTATTTAAGCTGCAGGAGGTGTAAGAACTGTTGATGGGTCAATTCCAAAGATGTTGCAAAGATCTTCTTTGTTTGTATCATTTGTTAGTCCTTTGATTGCTTCTGTGATATAACTTTGTGCATCAGTGTTTGAAGCGATTGCATCTTGGATTGTTTCAGAAATTGCACTATCGTTTGATTTTAGTGTGTTCAAAATAACAGTTGAGTTGTCTAGTTTTTCAATAATTGCTGTTGCATCAGTTTGATCAATGTTTGTTGTTGCATCAGCTGGATCATAATTTGCAAGTTTGTCTGCTATTTTCAAAGATTCTGTAATAACTTCAATTTCATTTTGTTTTTGTTCTGTTGTTTCGTATTCTGCACTAAAGATGCTATCGATTGTTTCAGAAATCATGTCTTTATAAGTTTGAGTTGTTGTGTCAGCTGGATCTTCAGGTGTTGGCAAAACAGAATCCAAAATAGAATCAAGGTTAGATTGAACAATATCTTTTGCAATGTTCATTGTTGATTCGTCTTGAGTGAGTTCATTCAAAAGATCTCCAACTTTGTCAAGATTGATGTCGCCATTTTCAGCCACAATGTCTTGGGCTGTGTTCATCAAGCTAGAAACAAGATTTGTTGTGCTAATTAGTGCATCTTTAATACTGTCACTTGCTGCAACAGATGTCAAGAGAGTTTTTATAACAGATGAATCAACACCATCAACTGTTGGAAGAGCTATTCCAAAGAATGTTTCATCATTTACCCATTTAGAAACAGCAATTGGAACAATTTCGTCAATCAAGTTTGCACTCAATTTTCCTTCGTAGCTATGATTTACAATTTTTTGTAAAAGAATAATTGTTTGTGGATTTGAGAAATCAAGTTCCCCTAAATCTAGAAGTTCCATTACATCTTTAGCAACAACAGAAACAGACAATGTTTCTTCTTTTAGGTTATATTCGACATCACCTTCTTTGATAGTTGTCAAATCATCAAAAACAAATTGACAAGCTTGATCAAGTTTAACAGCTTGCAAGAATTTTGCAACCCATGTGCTATTGTATTCTTCCACAATGTCTTGAATATTTACGGTTGCAGGAACTTGTTCATCACCACTTCCTTCACCACTTGGTGTTTCGTCAGTTCCAGAATCACTTACTTGCACAGCAGTGAGTGTTGTTTCAGGTTGATTAACTGTTGCTTCAACTTCTCCTAAAATATTAACAACACCAACAACTGGAACAAGAATTGCTAGGAATATAATAAAGTTTTGAACAACTCCAACCAAGCTTCCAAGCAAACGGTGTTTGTTTTTGCCTTCGGTTTTCTTTTTGCTGAAGCAGATTCCAGAAATAATCCAATATATAATCATTGAAATAAATCTCAAAAGCAAGAACACAACGACAAACAAAACAATGTTAAGAATCATTTGAGGAACAACATTGATAATTGTTGCATAAGCATCGGTTCCGGCAATGTCTGAAATTCCAGGAATTGATTCCAAAAGCAAAACAACAATGTTTCCAACACTTGTTGCGGCTTTTCCAGAAATATTTATTCCCATTCCTGAAATATCAATGGTCATAACTGCTTCGGTTATAATTGGAACAATAAAGAATGTTGCAACCAACATGGCAACAACAATAAGCAATCGAACTAAGCTTTTGTTGAAACCTCTCCCCAAACCGAACAAAAATCCGGCTAATAAAATCAATAAAAATAGGGAAATTATAACGGTTGAAATAATATCAGTAGTCATAAGCGATATCTCCTTTATAAAACAATTATATAATAAAATTATCTTTTTAACAATAAATTAACAAACATTTTTTTGATATTGTTATCAAAAAATACAAAAAGAAAACACCAAAAGTTGGTGTTTCTTAAATCAAAAATGGATTGTTTTTTAATTGTTCTTCAATATTCCCTGAAATTTTTGCAAGACTTTCTGACAATTCTTCAGGTGAAATTATCAAGAAGTTTGGGTTTGCAAAAATCAACATGTCAATGTCTTCCATTGGAAAACCCTTTGAAACCACTTGCATAATATTGTCCATTGCACATTCATAAGGTGTAGTGATGAGAGCAGGAGCTTTTTCCTTCAAAAATTCAATATCCTCTTCAGAAAAGTCTAAAGATTTCAAATATAAAACAAGATCTTGATCCATATTATTCTCCTAGTTCAGATTCATCTTGGCTTGATGCAGCTTTGATTTCTTCATCAGTTAATGTCACAGGTTTTCTGCTTTTTTTGTTATATTTTTCTTGTTGCTTTAAAATAACGGCTTCGGTCAAAGGATATTTTTTAACAAGCTCTTTGATTGATGTTTTTGTTCTGATAGAAAATTGACCTTCTGTTGCATAAATCAAAGATGATGGATATGTCCAGTTTTCTTTCAAAAATTCGCCTCTGGCATAAAGTTTAGATTCATGTAGCATAAATTTTCCATTTAGGAATGTGCTTGTTGAAATACCATAGTTTTGGCAAAGCATATAGCGAAGTTTAATTTTTTCTTTTGGGCAGCCAAGGGCTTTAAGGTTTTTGCTAAGTTTGTGGTCAGACAAACCAATCTCGTTGAACATTTTAATCTTTTCTTCAACACTTCTTGGTTTGTCAGGATTGATATCTAACCCAAAAAAGTTTGAAAATTGATGAATTTGAAAACTTAAATCTTCTGGAGTTAATCCAAAACGGTTCATAAAATATTCAAATTTTGCTGGAGCACTGTTTGGTTCGTTAGGGTCAACACTGTGCGAAATCAAATGAATGTTTCTAACAAAGAAGTCGTTCAAAGAAACCCTCGCATAGTCTGCAATATCTTGCCAAAACATCACCTTTTTGTTAAACTCGTCGTCACAAGGTTGTTTGATTAGTGGTGGATATTTTGTGAACACTTGATAGAGTTCTTTTCTGTCAAACTCAAGAACATCTTGAAAATAGAGTAGCATGTTTTCAGCATTACTGTTTTCATATGTGTCAACAGTTAAAAGGTCTGCATGAAAAAATGTTAGTTGATATGGCTTAACATCCATATACTTTTGATAAAATTCAATTTTGCTTGCAATAGAACCATTATTTTTTGGATTTGGATCACACAAAAACAAGGTTGGATGATTTTTCAAAAGCAAAGCAATCTTTTTTGAAAAGCGGATACTTTTTTCTTTTTCAGTTAGTTTTGAGTGTTCATAAAGTGGTTGAAAGGTTGACATCAAATAGTCAATATTTTTTTTAATTCTTGCTCTGTTTGCTTTTGAAAAACTAGCAGACAAATCTTTTTCTTCTTCTGGAGAAAGTTGAGCATATTTTTTAATAAATTTAATCATGTTGAACTCCTTAATTTGGTGCTTTAATTATATATCAACAACCAAATGGTTGTCAATATGCAACACTTGTTCAATAGTCCATTTTTTGGGACTTCAAAGAACTTTCTATCACTGCAAATGGTGTTCATGCATCTGATTCACCAGCATCTGCAATCAGAGAAATCAACAATTTGATGCCTTCACATCTTTCAGCAAGTGAAAGAGAATGGACAAACTCAATCAATAGACCTATCGCAGTAGGTCTTTTTTGTTGTCAAACCTTTTAATACCATACAATAAGGGTATTATTTGTTGAAAATCGACACACGGTGAATTGACTTTTTTTTGAACCAGTGTTATTATTAAAAAAACGGGGGAATCATGAATACACAAGAATATTTATCAAAGGTAAAAAAAATACACAAAGCTTATGACAAAGCTTATGGTCAAGAATCGTACTCAATTGAATGTGAAGATCTAAATTACTTAATAGAAGACCTTAGTTCTTCAGTTTTTGATCTTACTCCACAAGAAGTAGAAAAATTAAACAAAGCTTTAACTGCTAAAATTGAAGAAGTTGACCCAACTGATAAAAAAACACTGCATCTTTTGCGACAAGCACAAGGTTATTTACAATTTTATTCTCATTGTCCGGTAGATCAATTATATTTTGTAAGAGAACATGAAAAACAAAAAGATGAGTTTTATAACAATTCGGATTGGAGCAAAATGATTGAGACATTTGATTTAAGTGATGAAAACAAAAAGTTTCTTGAATTAATAATGCTACACAAAGAATTATCATTTGCTTATGATAAAATCTTGGCAGAAACCCAATGTGGATATTTGTGTCTAAATGGTTTTGATCATGATGCTTTAGAAGCTGGACTTAAATCTGTAAGAGAATTACGAGCAGGAGTTTGTGGACCAATAAATCCAAATGAAAACCGTTATATTTCTTATACAGAGCCAAACAAAGTTCAAGGTTCTGATGGCAATTACAAACCAGAGCACTATGAACAATTTATAGAGAATAGTAAAAAAACAATTAAGTTTTATACTAACATGATTGGAATGTTTGAACAAGTTAAATCGCAGGGCAAGTTGAAGGGTTATTTCTTTGATTATACAAAAGAAGAAACCTTGAAATTTGTTGAGCAACAAATTTCAATTTTGAACAAAAACATTGAACAAATTAACAACAACATTAATAAACTTAGTGTTCATACAAACACATCTGGATACACAGGTTAAAACAAATTAAAAAAACTCGCAGCTCTTTGCCGTGAGTTTTTTTATTGTTTAATAGCGAATTATTTTGATTTGGAAGATAGTTATGTTATAATGAAAATAATAAAATTATTTTTTCCATATAAGTTTTAGCAGGGAAAGATAAATTTTTATAAAGGTGTAAAAAATGAAAAAAGTTTTTAAAGTCATATCTTTATTATTTATTATGATTCTTGCAGTGCCACTTTTTGTAGCATGTGGAGAAACA
>JAZNPU010000044.1:0-2881 GCA_045589795.1 Clostridia bacterium | reverse complement strand
CTAGACACGGGTGATATTTTAAGCATGCAAGAAGTAAATATTGACCCTGATGACACAGCGGAAACTCTTGGCAGAAAATTATCTGCTGTTGGTTCAAAACTTTTGCTTAGAACCCTTGATGAAATCGCTGCTGGAACCGTTGTTAGAATAAAACAAAACAACAGTGAAGCAACATTTACTAAAAAAATTAATAAACACGACTGTGTGATTAATTGGAACAAATCTGCTAGACAAATTAAGTGTTTGATTATGGGGACAAACCCTGATCCAGTTGCTTATTCTATGATTAATGGACAAATTCTTAAAATTTATACAGCACAGGACCTCAAACTTGATTTAGAAGGTGATTATGAAGTTGGTGAAATTTTACCAAATAGTTCAGTAAAAAATGGAGTATTTGTTCGCTGTGGAAGTGGTGTTATTAAGCTTGGCTTTGTTCAATTGCCTGGTGGAAAAACAATGGATGCTGCATTGCTTCTAAATGGAAGAAAACTTAATGTTGGAGACAAATTTGATTTTGTTGTTCACTTGGAGGGATAATGAAAAAGATTTTACAAGATTATTCATTACAAGAACTTAAAGAACAGCTAACTGAAATGGGAATCAAAATGCCAAGATGTCGTGCTGAACAACTTTATAGATGGGCACATGAATATGTTGATTTTGACCAAATGTCAAATCTGCCTAAAGATTTAAGAGATTTGCTTAAAAATGAATATAATGAACAACCAGTGCAAATTCAAGAAGAGTTTGTAAGCCAAGATGGCACAAAAAAGTATTTATTCAAATTGTTCGATGGCAATGTCATTGAAGGTGTTTTGATGAATTATAAATATGGCAACACAATTTGTGTTTCAACACAAGTTGGATGCAGAATGGGTTGCTTGTTTTGTGCAACTGGCTTAGATGGAATGATCCGCAATTTGTCTGCAGGAGAAATTTTAGGTCAGGTGTTGGCCGTGAATCATGCCATTGGTGGAACGGTGGCTGAAAGAAAAATAACAAACATTGTTTTGATGGGCTGTGGTGAACCGCTAGATAATTTCGATAATGTAGTTAAGTTTGTTGAACTTGTGAGTTCAACTGGTGGTGGCATTAACATTTCACAAAGAAACATTTCTTTGTCTACATGCGGGATTGCTCCTAAAATTAAAGAGTTGGCTGATAAAGATTTAGGAATAACATTAACAATTAGCTTGCATGCCACAACCGACGAGTTTCGAACAAAAATTATGAAAATCGCCCATGCATATTTGCTTGCTGATTTGTTTGATAGTATTCATTATTATTATAAAAAGACCGGCAGAAGAATTATGTTTGAATATATTTTGCTAGACAAAAATACAACTATTCATGATGCTAGGAGAATAAAATCCTTGTGTGCTGGGTTGAGTTATCATGTGAACCTAATTCCAATCAATTCAACACCAAACACAGCTGTTAAGCCAGAATTGAAACCAGCAAGCAAATCAAAAACCGCTGATTTTTGGCAAGCATTGAAAGATTTTAATATTTCTGCAACAACCAGAAGAACTTTAGGAGAAGATATTTCTGGTGCTTGTGGTCAGCTCAGAAGAAGCAAAATGATTGACAACTAAAATTAATTTATGATAATTTTCACATATAAGGAGAATATTATGCCATTATTTACTCGTGTTGCACCATCAATTTTGGCGATTGATTATAACAATCCAGCTGTTTTAGATGAAGCATTAGAAAATATTGAAAGAGCGGGTGCAAACTTTGTTCATCTTGATGTTATGGACGGAAAGTTTGTCCCTAATAAGACTTTTGATGAAAAATTGGTTGATTATGTCAAAAACAAAACCACATTACTTTTAGATGTGCATATAATGGTTGAAAATCCAGAAAAAGAAGTGGATAAATATATTAATGCTGGAGCAGACATTTTGACATTTCATTATGAAGCTTCAAAAGATCCTGCAAAGTTGTTGAAGTATATAAAAAGCAAAAATGTTTTGGCAGGACTAGCAATCAGCCCTGGAACACCAGCAATGAAAATTAAAGATCTGTTAAGAGCGAACTTGATTGATGTTGTGCTTGTTATGGGTGTTGAACCTGGAGCAGGTGGGCAATCATTTATTCCTGGATCAGCTGAAAAGGTTGCTGAAGTTAGAGAAATGGATCACAGTGTTTATATTGAAATTGATGGTGGAGTAAATCTTAAAAATAGCAAAATTTTGAGAAAACTCGGAGCAAATATTTTAGTTAGTGGATCATTTATTTTCAACAGCAAAAATATGAGAAAAGCAATCAATGGGTTAAAAGGCAAAGCTTGGATGGCTCACATTCAAAGCCTTGTTTAACACAAAAGAAATTTGATGCATATAATGCAAATAAAGGGAGGAATTTATATGACCATTGTTTGCATAAAAGCACCTAGATTTTTAAGAGGATTTCTAAAATTATTTATTAAAAAAGAAAAAAGAGAGGTGTGACCTCTCTTTTTTTTGCAAATAAAAACTCAACCTTGGTTGAGTTAATTATTTCTATCTATCGGCTTTAGAACCTTTCATGCATTTTGTGCAAACATAAGCTCTTTTTGTTTTTCCATCAATTTCTACTGAAACTTTTTGCACATTTGGTGCACTAGCTTTTCTTGTCTTGATTTCTGAGTGGCTAACAAGGTTTCCGCTCATTTTGCCTTTTCCGCAAATACTGCAAACTCTGCTCACAATAAAAGTCCTCCCTTGAGTTTTTGTTCGTTAACGATAAAGATAATATCACAAATGTAAAATTTTGGCAAGTGTTAACCATAAAAAAGTTATCTAAATTTTATAAAATATAAGTTTTAATATAAAAAAACTTGCAAAATGTGTAAATTTATAGTAATATACTATTGATTAAATTGGGTATATTC
>JAZNPU010000043.1:0-3978 GCA_045589795.1 Clostridia bacterium | reverse complement strand
TTCATATATTCCAAGAACAAAAACCAAAACAGGATACACATTCACCAACTGGTATAATGCAGCATCAGGTGGTTCAATTGTTTCAACCTCAACATCGCTCACTTCAGCAACAACCGTTTATGCACAATGGACAATCAATAGTTACACCTTAACAATCAATCCAAATGGTGGAACATATAACAGTACAACCAGCAACACAACTGTAACTCAAAACTATTTGACAACCTACACAATGTTAACAGCCACCAGAACTGGTTACACATTTAGTAGTTGGTCAAAAAGTGGAAGTGGAACATTGTCTGGTAGCACATTCACATTTGGTGCTGGAAACTGCACATTAACAGCAAACTGGGTAATTAATAAATATACATTGAACCTTTATCCAAATGGTGGAACCTTTACTCGTTATTTAGATTCTAATGGAAGCTTAAACACTGGTTCGACAACAAACACATTAACATATTCAGCAGAACACGGAACAACTCTTGCAAACTTTGTTCCAAGCGAGGTTTCTCGTGCAGGACATAGCTTTAAAGGTTGGTATTCTGCTGCATCTGGTGGAACGGCTTATGCAACAACAAAAGAAATAACATCAGCATTAAATGTTTATGCACAATGGACAATATATACATACACTGTGACAATTGCAGTTGATCCAAGTGGTTATGGATCAGTTAGCAAAACATCAATGACAGTCAACTGGGGAACAACCTATTCAACCAGTGGCACAACACTAACTGTTGGTTCAACAAACATCACAGCAACTCCAACCACATCAACAGCACAATATTCATATGCATTCTCATCTTGGAGTTCAACAAGTGGCACAATCACATCTGCAATCACAATCACAGCTAAGTTCACAAGAGCAACAAGAACATATAGCTTGACTATTTATGCAAACGGTGGAACGATTTCAGGATTCCCTGACCCAGATATGGGAACAATCGACACAACATCTGTGACGACTTCAAAAGCATGTACTGTTTCTTATGGTGTGAAGGTTCTTGATTATTGCCCAGCAAACAAAACAAGAACAGGATACACATTCACTAATTGGTATAATGCATCAAGCAGTGGAACAGCCTATACAACTTCATCAACTGTGACTGGAACAACAAATGTTTATGCTCAATGGAAAATTAATAGCTACACATTAACAATTAATCCAAATGGTGGAACATATAACAGCACAACAAGCAATACAACTGTCACACAAAATTATTTGACAACCTATACAATGTTAACTGCCACCAGAACTGGCTACACATTTAACAGTTGGTCAAAAAGTGGAAGTGGAACATTGTCTGGCAGCACATTCACATTTGGTGCTGGAGCTTGTACACTAACAGCTCAGTGGACAATTAATACATATACCTTAAATATTTATCCAAATGGTGGAACATTCACAGGATACTTTGATTCTAACTTAAATCTTAATACTGGATCAACCACAAGTACATTAACTTATACTGTATCTTATGGTGATACTCTTAGCTCTTATCTTCCAAATTCTCAATCTCGAACAGGATACACCTTTAAGGGTTGGTATAGTGCATCAAGTGGTGGAACTTCTTATGCTACATCAAAAACCATTACATCAGCATTAAATGTTTATGCACAATGGACAATTAAGACATATACTGTGACAATTTCTGTAAATAACTCAAGTTATGGTTCAGTAAGCACAACATCAATGACTGTTAATCATGGAACATCATATTCTACAAGTGGAGCAACATTGACTATTGGCTCAACAGACATAACGGCAACTGCTACATCATCAACAGCTCAATATTCATATGCATTCTCTTATTGGAGTTCAACTAGTGGAACAATCACTGCCAATAAAACAATTACTGCGAACTTCACACAGTCAACAAGAACTTATACATTAACATTTTATCCAAATGGTGGAACATTCTCAGGTTATTTGGACTCTAATGGAAACTTGAGTACAAATTCAACAACTAGCTCGTTGTCATACACTGTATCTTATGGTGACACATTAGGTAGCTATGCTCCAGGTCAAAAAACCAAGACATATTACACATTTAAGGGTTGGTATAGTGCATCAAGTGGTGGAACTGCTTATGCAACAACCAAAACCATAACAGCAACGACATCTGCTTATGCTCAATGGACTGCTAACACATACAGCATTTCATACACATTAAATGGTGGAACTAAAGGAACATATGCACCAACATCTGCATCATATGGCACTGGATTTACAGTTTCAAATCCAACTAAATCAGGATATACCTTTAGTGGTTGGTCGATTTCTGGTATGACAAGTGGCTTAACTCACTACTATGGAACAAGTTCAAGCAGTTATTCAACCAGCACAGGAACTTCATTATCAGGAGTAAAATCGACATGGTTCAAAAACTTGAGATCGTCAAGTGGAACTGTCACATTTACAGCAAATTGGACATCTAGCACAACATACACAGTGACAAATGATACTCACACATCTATGACAGTTGCTGGATCAGTGCTTACTAAAGGATCATCTGTTTCTGTTGCATCTGGTTCTTCATGGAGTATTGTTATTACAACAACATATCTATCTAAGACCGGTTATTATACAATTTGGACATTATATGTTAACGGAACTTCACAAGGTGAATCAACTTTGGCAGGAAAGTCATACTCTGGCACAATAACAGCCGCAACAACATTCACTTCAGATTCTTATTCAACAAGGCTTACACCTCCTGAAAACTTTGAATTGGAATATGATGAATCGCACACAGGTGCATCGTTCTGTAGTGAACAATGGCTAGATGACAAATTCAGAAAACTTCAAGAAAAATCCTCAGAAGAAGTAGATTTTGAAGGTGTAAAATTTGTATAACCAACAAAAAGAAGGGCTTTTGGCTCTTCTTTTTTTATGCTGTAAATGCATATTAGATGCTTCAAATTCATATATATTGGGCAAGCAGAGAAAATAAGGAGGATAATATGGATAATTTTGAAATATACAGTGATATTTCTGCTCGAACCAATGGTGATATATATGTTGGTGTGGTTGGTCCTGTTAGAACTGGAAAGTCCACTTTTATAAAGAAATTCATGGAAAAAATTGTGCTTGATGTAGTGCCAGATTCTGCTGAAAAGCAAAGAATGGTTGATGAATTGCCACAATCGGGAAACGGAAAGTTGATTATGACAACACAACCAAAGTTTGTACCAAACAAAGCAGTTAAAGTTTCTTTTTCTGATGAAATGGCTGCCAATATAAGACTAGTGGATTGTGTTGGCTATTTTGTGCCTGGTGCTGAAGGAAATTTGACAAGTGATGGAGCTCCAAGACTTGTTAAAACTCCATGGCAAGATGAAGAAATGCCACTTGAAGAAGCTGCCGACCTTGGAACACAAAAAGTTATTGCCGATCACAGTACAATAGCTGTTTTGGTGACAACTGATGGAAGTTTTACGAATATAAACAGACTAGCATATGTTGCTGCAGAGGAAAGAGCCGCAAAAGAATTAAGCCGTGCAAACAAACCATATATTATTGTTTTGAACACAACTCAACCAAACTCTGAACAAACAAATAAATTGGTTGATGCACTAAAAGAAAAATATGCTGCACCTGTTTGTGCGATGAATGTTGAAAAAATGAGTACTGACGATTTTTCAACACTGTTTGAAAAAGTGTTATATGAATTTCCTGTTAGGCAAATCAATTTTGAAATGCCGAAATGGGTTAGAGCAGTTCCTGCAACTGATGAATTAGTCAGCAATATTATTGATTCATTGCAAGAATCCACTAAACAAATTGTTAAAATGAGCGATTATTCAAAGATAAATAATTTGTTTGCTGATGATGAAAGATTCACTGGTGTTGAACTAGAAAAAATTGATCTTTCAACTGGAACAATCAATTATAACCTTGGTGTGACAAGTGGTGAATTTTATAACTTGCTTTCAAGGCAATGTGGAGTGAATATTGAAGATGACTTCTATTTG
>JAZNPU010000042.1:0-2538 GCA_045589795.1 Clostridia bacterium | reverse complement strand
AACTTTTGTTCATATTGCATAATTCCATATCTTCGTGGAAGGGAACAAAGCCGACCACTTAATGAACTTATTGATGAACTTAATTGTTTGCAAGCCGCAAACACAAAAGAAGTGGTTCTTGCAGGAATCAATTTATCAAGTTATGGCAAAGACTTACCTGGAGTTGAATTTATTGATTTAGCAAAAATGTTTGAAAATCGTCCTATTAGATATCGCTTTTCGTCACTCGAAGTAAATGTTGTCACAGAAGAACTTATTGCATATTTGTCCACTCAGCCAAACTTTTGCGATCATTTTCATTTGTCTATGCAGAGTGGTTGTGACCACACATTAAAAAAGATGAATAGACACTACACAGCGAAAGAATATTTGCAAAAAGTTAAACTCATCAGAAAATATTTCCCAAATGCTAGCATCACAACAGATGTAATTGTTGGTTTCCCAACAGAAACCGAAGAACATTTTGATGAGTCATATCAAACTTGCAAAAAAGCAAACTTTGCTCAAATGCACATTTTTGCTTATAGCAAAAGAGAAGGCACGGTTGCTGCAAAATTTAAAAATGAAGCAACAAATGTTAAAGAGCGAGCTCAAAAGTTGGCTGAGCTTAATGAAATTAATCATGCAAAATACATCAAGAAAAACATTGGAAAAACATTTCCAATAATTGTAGAAAATCAAAAGGGAGAATATCTCACTGGGCACACTCCAAACTATATCATGTGTTATTTCAAAGGGGACTTCAAATCAAACGATTTGGTCAATGTAAAACTAACACAACCATATTTAGATGGAGTTATTGCGGAGGTTGTTTAAGCTATGAAAATATATTTTATCAGACACGGAAGAACAGGGCACAATGCTGACGGCAGAGCAACAGGAACCCTAGATATTCCATTAAGCAGAGAGGGGTTTTATCAAGCTGCATATATGTCAAATGAACTTAAAAATTTCAAATTTGACATTGTTTTTTGTTCACCTCTTCAAAGAACAATTCAAACTGCTCAAGTAATTATGGAAAATCAAAATTGTCCACTTGTTTTAGACGACAGAATTATTGAAAGAGATTGTGGAGACTTAACTGGCTCAACCTATTTAGAATTAGAAAATCACCCAAAGTGGAGTTGGATTATTGGAGATAGCATTAGTAAAGAAGTCAATGCAGAAACCATTGATGAAATGATTGAAAGAATAAACAGTTTTTTGTCTGATATCAAAAAATATCATGCAAACAAAAAAATATTGATTGTTTCACATAGTGGTGTCGCCAATATTATTCATGCAATAACAAATAAGTTTGAAAAGGGCACTAATGCACTATGCATTAAAATTAAAAACACCCAACTTAAAGAGTTTGAGATCTAAAAATAAGCAAGAAAAAAACTGGAAGAAAATTCCAGTTTTTTTGTTTTTAACCTTTTCTTGCTCTTTTTCTAGCAGCTTCAGATTTCTTTTTGCGAGCAACACTTGGTTTAACATATGCTTCTCTTTTGCGAATATCGCCGATGATGCCGTCTTTTTGACATTTTCTTTTAAATCTTTTGATGGCACTTTCAACATTTTCGTTTTCGCCTACTTTAACGGTTGACATTTGTTTTTCACCCCCTCGCAATTCAATTTCGATAGAATTCTACCACAACAAATAAGATTTGTCAATTGTCTTTGCTTATATTAATAAATAATTCTTTCGAATATATGTTTGCTTATTGCTTTGTGGCTATGCTAAAATAAAACATATGGAGAAAACTATATGTTAGCAAAAATTAATAGCTATGGTTTGCATGGCTTAAATGGTTATAATATTCAAGTGGAAGTGGATATTTCGCTCGGTTCTCCGGCTTATGAAATAGTTGGTCTTCCAGATACTTCAATCAAAGAAAGCAAAGAGAGGGTAAGGTCTGCAATAAAAAATAGCAAGCTGCATTTTCCAGCAAACAAAATCATTGTGAACCTTGCTCCTGCAAACACAAAAAAAGAGGGTTCTAATTTTGACTTGGCAATAGCTATGTCAATTTTGGTTGCAAGTGAACAGGTTAAATATTCAGAAGCTTCAAAATATGTTTTCATTGGAGAACTTGGACTTGATGGTTCTGTCAAAACAGTAAAGGGATTGCTTCCAATATTGATTTCAGCAAGAGAAAAGGGGTTTGTTAATTTTATTATTCCAAAGGGTAATCAAAATGAAGCAAGCTACATCACTGGAATTAATGTTTATGCTGTTGATTCGCTTTTAGATGCAGCCAAGTTTCTTAATGGAGAATTGCCACTTGTGGCAGTTGAAAATAATCTTTGGAAGGTTGAGTCAGACACCAACGGAGTTGAAGATTTTTCAAGAGTAAAAGGTCAACATGCTGTAAAAAGAGCAATGGAGATTGCTGTTGCTGGCGGACATAATATCTTAATGGCTGGGCCTCCAGGGGCTGGCAAAACAATGCTTGCTAGATGTGTTCCGGGGATCCTTCCAGATTTAACATTTGAAGAAGCTTTGGAAGTGACAAAAATTCATAGCATTGCAGGTGTGCTTGATCTAAGTCGGAT
>JAZNPU010000041.1:0-1673 GCA_045589795.1 Clostridia bacterium | reverse complement strand
ACAATTTAAGAAAAAAAGAAAGGGAGAGACCCTTTCTTATAAACCAATGTTTTCTCTTGCTCTTTTGATTGTTTCATCAGCAATTTTGCGAGCTTTTGCAGCTCCTTCTTCCAAAATTTGTTCAACCAAATGATAGTTTGCTTTATAATAATTATATTTTTCTCTCATTGGGCTTAGATATGCATTCATTGTGTTAAACAATTCAGCTTTGGCATCTGCCCAAGAAATACCTTTTGCAAATCTTTCAGCAAATGCTTTTTGCTTGTCTTCTGTTGCAAATAATTTATATAATGTGAAAATTGTGCAATCAGTAGATTTTGGTTCAGTTGGCAAGCTGCTATCTGTTTTGATGCCTGCAATATGTTTTTTAAGCTCTGCTTCAGAACAGAAAAGAGGAATTGTGTTGTTATAACTTTTACTCATTTTTCTGCCATCAAAGCCGTTGATGGTTGCAACATTTTCTTGAATAAGTTCTGTTGGAACAACAAAAGTATATCCGTATCTTTTATTGAATGCTTTTGCAATATCTCTTGTCATTTCAATGTGTTGTTTTTGATCTTGTCCAATTGGAACATATTTTGTATTGAAAAGCAAAATATCTGCAGCCATCAAAATTGGATAATTGAACAATCCCATATTAACAAGTGCATCTGGATCATCACCAAGAGCAACACTTTTGTCCACAAGAGCTTTATAGGCATGTGCTCTATTCATCAATCCTTTGCTTGTCACATTGCAAAGAAGCCAGTTAAGCTCTGTCACTTGAGGCACTTGACTTTGCTTATAAATTACAATTTTTTTTGGATCTAGACCACAAGCAAGCCAAATGCAAGCGACCTCTTTTGTTAAGTCTTGCAATTCTTGTTTTGTTTTGATGCTGTTTAATGCATGATAATCGGCAATGAAATAATAACAATCAAGTTCAGGATTGTTTGCAAGTTCAATAGCTGGTTTGATTGCACCAAAATAATTTCCAATGTGTGGAATACCAGTTGGTTTTATGCCTGTCAATGCAACTTTATTCATAATTTCTCCTTGTATCATTTTATTTTTATGCGGAATTAATTTGATTTTTTTTATTTATTTAATAACTTGATTTATAACTGCTCCACCCAAACAATATTCCGCAGATTCAATATTGGTACATTCACCATTTTTTGTTCCATACAAAACAACATATTGTCCTGGGGTGATAGCTCTTTGTTTTTGTTTGAACGAGCAAAGGATTGTTCCATCGGGATTGATCTTTACTCTAACTGGTTGATCTTTTTGACGATATCTAAATTTTGCAAAGCAATCAAATTCAGATTGCTGTGGTTTTTGAGGTATCCAGTTAAATTTGTCCGTCACTAATGCAGAAGATAGCAACTCTTCTCCATCACCTTGAGTGACATACACAATATTGTCCTTAATGTTTTTTGAAACCACAAACCAACTTTGATTTGTTTCGCCGTGTCCACCACCAATACCTAGGCCTTTTCTTTGACCTAATGTATATTTAAGTCGGAGGCCAAGCGGTCTTAGGAAGACAATTTCATCACACAACTCCTTGGCTCACAGAACGACATGGCTACGATCCGACTTATGTTTTTTGAAACCACAAACCAACTTTGATTTGTTTCGCCGTGTCCACCACCAATACCTAGGCCTTTTCTTTGACCTAATGTATATTT
>JAZNPU010000040.1:0-7107 GCA_045589795.1 Clostridia bacterium | reverse complement strand
AACAAAACAAAACAAACATTTACTATGGATTGCTGCTGTGTTGTTTGCATTGATGATTGTTATGCTTTGCATACCAATTAGATATATTGCATTAGCTAGTGTTAGCTTAATCATTTGCTTGGTTGTTTGTGCATACACTGCAATTTGTGTGACACCTGCACTAAATGTTTATTTGTCAGAAACATTCATTGCAAAAGAAAAACAAAGACTTAGCAAAAATGTGACAACTAAATCAACAAAAAAATAAATTAATCTGGCCTTTTGATATTCATCAAAGGGCCTTTTTTAGGTTTTTATATATGAAATTCAATTTGGAACAAAGGTTTATTGATTATATTAATAAAAAAGGTATATCAAACGATATACATTCCTTTTTGTTTCCAAAAATGAATATGCTGCTTAATCCTTATGACTTAAATGGCATGAAGGAAGCAGTTGCAAAAATTAATAATGCAATTGCACAAAACAAAGAAATATTAATTTTTGGTGATTACGATTGTGATGGCATTTCTGCCGCTTGCATTTTGAGCCTATATTTGAAGGGCCGTGGAGCAAAGATATCTGCATTCATTCCTAGCCGTTTTGAAGATGGATATGGCCTTAATATGGACACAATTGAAGAACTTTGCAACACAAGCAAACCTGATTTGATTATTACTGTTGATCTTGGGATAACAGCTGTTGCTGAGGTTGAAGAATTAAAAAACCGTGGCATTGATATAGTTATAACCGACCACCACGAACCAATTGATAAACTTCCAAATTGCATTGTTATTGATGCAAAAATTCCAAACCAAAAATATCAATTTAATGGTTTATGTGGTGCTGGTGTTGCATTAAAACTTGTTGAAGCAATGGAAAACCGCAAATTTATTGAACAATATTTAGATATTTGTGCTATTGCAACAATTGGAGACATTGTTCCTCTTGTTCACGAAAACAGGGTTATTGCCAAACTTGGGCTTGAAAAAATAAACAATAATGATTGTTTGCCAAGCATAAAGTTTCTTAAAAACAAACTTGGGCTTGAAACACTTTCAAGTGAAGATGTTTCTTTTAGAATTGTTCCAAGACTTAATGCCAGTGGCAGAATGGACAACGGTAAAAAAGTTCTAGATTTTTTGATTGAAGAAAATCCAGAAAAACTTGAAGAATTATATGCTAATTTGGAAGAAGACAACAATAAAAGATTAGCCGAAATTTCACAGGGCAACGAAGAAATTGCATTGCAACTTAAAGATATCAACTTAAATGACAATAGTGCAATTTTGTGTGTTGGAGATTTTCATCAAGGTGTTCTTGGCATTTTGGCTAGCAGAGTTTGTCATGAATATAATCGTCCATCAATTATTTTCACAAAAACTGAAGATGGCACATATAAAGGCAGTGGAAGAAGTGTTGGAAACATTAATATCCATAGTATACTATCTTCAATGAGTGATCTGTTTGTTCGCTTTGGTGGCCACAAAATGGCTATTGGCATGGAAATTTTACCAGAGAATTTTACTGAATTTTCTAAAAGATTTAATAGTGAACTTGCAAAAATAACAACAAAATCAGATTTTCAAAATGATTATGAATATGACATAGAAATAACAGAAGAAGACATTTCTATGAAGTTTATAAACCAACTTAAAATGCTTGAACCTTTTGGCTGTGGAAACGAAAAACCAGTGTTTATGCTAAAAACTAATAATTTGGTTTGTGAACAAATGAAGGGTAAAAACTTTAAGCATTATAAACTTCATACTAAATCTGGAAAACAGATTGTTGCATTTAACAGTTTCAAACATGTTGAAATGCTAAAAAATAGTTGTGAAAAGAACCTTTTTGTTGAACTGGATATTAATCATTTTAATGGTAAAAAATTTGCAAATTGCAAATTGAAAGATGTTCACTATTGCGACAAAACTTTCTCATTCAACAACAAGACAGCAATTGCTAGCAGCATAGTGAATAGATATTTATCTTTGACAAGCAAAAACTATGTTCAAAATTGCCAGCATATGTCTGAAAATAAATTAATTGCCAAAATTGAAGAATTGGCAAAAAAAAATTATGGCACAATTGTTGTTTGTCAATCTCAAAAGCACTTAGACAAGTTGATGGCAAATAACACCATAGCCGGTAATTTTGTTGTTTCAAGCATTGTTCCATCAAACAAACAGAATTGCATACTAGTTAGAAGTTCTGGTTTGCAAGAGCCTATTTCTGGCTATCAAAACTATGTGTTTATGTCTTCATTTTTGAAAAATGAACACTATTTATTTGATAAATCACACTTTGTGTTTGATTTGAGTGTTTTTAGCACACAAAAGATTGTTGAAACTGATAGAAAAATTATGGGTGTTTGCTATAACCTAATCAAGAAAAATTGTGACAATATTTTTGCCAATGATATTTTTGAGTGGGCAGACAAAATAAGTTTTTATGACAAACGAATTTCGCAGGCACAAGTTCTGTTTGCACTGTTTGTTTTTGTTGAACTTGGATTGTTTGAACTCAGCGGCATTTGTGAACCAGTTGTCACATGCAAATCCGATACAAAAGTCGAATTAACAAAATCAAAATTCTATATGGAGTTTTAGTTTTATGAATCATGATGATTTTTTGAAAAATGTCAGGGAAAAGTATGACATTTTTGAAGCAAAGAAAATAGAGCAGGCATATAAATTGGCTTGTATTGCTCACACTGGCAACAAAAGAAAGAATGGTTCACCTTGGGTGGAGCATAATGCTTCTGTGGGCAAAATTTTGGCTGATATGAACATGGATGCTGACACAGTTTGTGCAGGTGTTTTGCATGATGTTGTTGACGACACTGATGTTTCATTCAGACAAATTGGCGATGCTGTTAACTGGGAAGTTGCCGAACTTGTTAAAGGTGTGACAAAAGTTAATGGAATCAAATATGGAAAAGACAACCTTGACGAAGTTGATGACCTAAGAAGACTTATTGTTGCAATGGGTAAGGATATAAGGGTTATTATCATTAAACTTGCAGACAGACTTCATAACATGAGAACCATTGAATTTTTGCCAAGAGAAAAACAAATTAAATATGCTAGCGAAACCAAGGAAGTTTTCTCTGGACTTGCTGAAAGACTTGGCCTTGCCAAAATTCAATCCGAACTTGACGACTTATGCTTTAGAACTTTGCAACCAGATGAATATGAAAAACTAAAAACCGAGCTTGACAACAAATATGACAAGTGGAAAGAAAAAATGCATAAGATTTCTGGTGTTCTTGAATATGTTTTAAGAGAACAAGGCATCAGAGGAAAAGTGACTAGCAGATTCAAAAACTTCTATAGCCTATACAAAAAATTCCAAAAGAAAGGCACGGAAAAAATTTATGACATTATTGCCTTCAGAATTTTGGTTGACAATGTTGATGATTGTTATAGAGTTCTTGGTGCTGTTCACCAAAAATACAAACCAATTTCTGGAAGAATTAAAGACTATATAGCTGCACCAAAACAAAACGGATATCAAAGCTTGCACACAACATTGATCACCACCGACGGAACACCTTTTGAATTGCAAATCAGAACATTTGAAATGCATGAATATAACGAAATGGGTGTTGCTGCTCACTGGAACTATAAAGGTGATGCTGATACATCTTATCTTTTGCAAGAAAAACTTGATTGGTTAAGAAATTTGATTGAATCTGAAATGGCACAAACTGACAGCAAAAATTTTGTTAAAACCTTGCAAATGGACTTTTCAACTGGTGAAATTTGGGTGTTTACACCAAAATATAAACCAATCAGTTTGCCAGAGCATTCAACTCCAATTGATTTTGCTTATGCTATTCACTCTGAACTTGGTCACAAATGCATTGGGGCAAAGGTAAACGACAAAAAAGTTTCGCTTGCAACAAAGCTTGAAACAGGTGATGTTGTTGAAATTTTGACTTCTAATGAAAGCAAAGGTCCAAGCCGCGATTGGTTGAATGTTGCAGTAAGCCACAATGCCAGATACTATATTCGTCAGTTCTTCAGAAAAGAATCAACCCCTGAAAACATTATATTTGGTAAAAAGATTTTGGAAGAAGAAGCTAAAAAATTGGATATTTCTATTGGTGACATCATTGACAATTCTGTGTTTAGTGAATTAAAAGAAAAATACAATTTTGAATCAATTGACGATATGTTTGCAGCAGTGGGATATAAGGGTGTGACAGTAAATCAAATCCTTAAACCAATCTTGTCTAAAAAAGATTCACTCAAGGAATCTGAACAAGTTAAAGAAGCAAGCCCAATTTTTGTTGAGGGCAACGAAGTTTCAAACCACAGATTCTCACAATGCTGCACACCAATTCCAGGTGACGACATCATTGCAATTGCAAACAGGGATTGTTTTGCAATTCATACCAAAGATTGCAAAAATTTGAAATATATCGAATCCGACAGATATCTTGCTGCATCTTGGAGTGAAAAAAGTAGAAAACTTTATAATGTTCATGTTTCTATCACAGCAAAAGATTATGAAGGCATTCTAAACAGTGTTTTAACTGCTGTTTATGAATCAAATGTTATCTTCACTGCTGTCAATGCTCAAATTCTTGGTGCAGACAAATTTGAAATGACAATTTTGCTTAGAGTTAAAAACAAAGAAGAACTTGATCAATTTATGAAGTTCATAAAATCTCAATGTCCGCAAATCGATTTTATCGCTAGAAAAAATATAGGATAAATTTGTTTGAAAAAAATTAAAAAGTGGTTTACTTTTTATAAATTATATGTTATTATACTACCGACCTAAGTCAAGGGGATTCGCCTTTTTCCAGCGGTTTACTTTGATTTATGGCGAATAATTATGGAGGAAAACAAAATGACAAAAGAAAGAAAAGCTGAAATTATTGCTTCTTATGCTCGTGAAGAAAAAGACACTGGTTCTCCAGATGTTCAAATTGCACTTTTGACTGAAAGAATCAATCACTTAACAGAGCACCTTAAAGCTAACAAACAAGACAACCACTCACGTCGTGGTCTTATGAAACTTGTTGGTAAAAGAAAAGGCCTTTTGAAATATCTAAAGGATACAAACCTTGAAGGCTATAGAGCTTTAATTGAAAAACTAGGCATTAGAAAATAACTTAATATGGGGACGGGACATTGTTTTTTCTGTTCCCTTTTTTTGTTAATTTTTGCAAATAAAAAATCAAAATAGGAGTAAATTATGAACGAAAATATTTTCAAACTAGACCTTGCTGGCAAAGAACTTGAAGTTAGAGTTGGCAAATATGCTGAATTCACAAATGGCAGCTGCATTGTGAAATCTGGCGAAACAATGATCATGGTTAACACTTGCATGAGTAAAGAACCAAAAGAAGGTCAAGATTTCTTCCCACTAACTGTGGACTTTGAAGAAAAAATGTATTCAGTTGGTAAAATCCCTGGTGGATTCAAAAAGAGAGAAGGTAGAGCTAGCGATAAAGCTATTTTGACAAGCAGACTTATCGACAGACCAATTCGCCCACTATTTCCAAAAGGATTTTTCAATGATGTGACAGTTGTTGCAACTGCTCTTAGTGTCGATCCAAACTTTGCTCCAGAACCACTTGCAATGATTGGTAGTTCTGTTGCTTTAAGTGTTTCTGACATTCCTTTTGCTGGACCAACAGGAAGTGTTGTTGTTGGAAAAGTTGATGGCAAATTTGTAATCAACCCAACTGTTGAAGAAACAGAAAGAAGCGAAATGCATGTGACAGTTTCCGGAACAAAAGATGCTATCATGATGGTTGAAGCTGGTGCAAATGAAATTTCTGAAGCAGAAATGCTTGATGCTATTATGTTTGCTCATGAAGAAATCAAAAAGATTGTTGCATTTATTGAAGAAATTGCAGCAAAAGTTGGCAAACCAAAGAAAGAAATTGAACTTTATCAAATTGGTGAAGATGTTGCAACAGCAGTTAGAGCTTATGCAGACAAAAAACTTGACGAGGCTCTTGAAGTTACAAAAGATAGAGTGATTCGCTCTGAAAATGTTGATGCTGTTGAAGAAGAAGTTCTTGAACACTTTGCAGAACAATTTGAAGGCCGTGAAAGAGAAATCAGCGATACTCTTTATAAAATGAAGAAAGAAAAAGTTAGAGCTCAAATCATCAACAAAGGTATTCGTCCTGACGGAAGAAAAACTGATGAAGTTAGACCAATCTGGTGTGAAGTGGGCTTGCTTCCAAGAGTTCATGGTTCAAGTGTATTTACTCGTGGACAAACACAAGTTATGAATGCTTTGACACTTGGTACAATCAGCGAAGTTCAAAAGCTTGATGGCCTTGATGGTGAAGAATATAAGAGATATATCCATCACTATAACATGCCAGCTTATGCAACAGGCGAAGCTAGAGGTTTGAAATCTCCTGGTCGCCGTGAAATTGGTCATGGATCTCTTGCAGAAAGAGCTCTTGAACCAGTTATTCCTAGCGAAGAAGAATTCCCATATGCACTTCGTTTGGTTAGTGAAGTTTTGGCTTCAAACGGTTCTTCAAGCATGGCAAGCACATGTGCAAGCACCCTTTCACTTATGGATGCTGGTGTTCCAATCAAATCACCAGTTGCTGGTGTTGCAATGGGACTTATCAAAGACGAAGAATCTGGTAAAGTTGCAGTTTTGACCGACATTCAAGGCATTGAAGACTTCCTTGGCGACATGGATTTCAAAGTGACTGGAACAGAAAAAGGTATCACTGCAATTCAAATGGATATCAAAATTAAGGGTATTGACAAAAATATTTTGACAACAGCTCTTGAACAAGCAAGAAAAGGTAGATTACACATCATGGGTAAAATGCTTGAATGTTTGCCAGAAACTCGTGATCACCTAAGCAAATATGCTCCAAAAATTATTAGCTTTAAGATTAACCCAGAAAAAATTGGTGAAGTTATTGGTTCAGGTGGAAAAACAATCAATAAAATTATTGAAGAAACTGGTGTTAAAATTGACATTGAAGATGATGGCACAGTTATGATTGCAGCAACAGAAATTGAAAACTGCAACCATGCAAAACAAATCATTCAAGATCTTGTATTTGTTCCAGAACTTGGTGAAAGATACACCGGAACAGTTGTAAGAATTATGCAATTTGGTGCATTTGTT
>JAZNPU010000039.1:0-2592 GCA_045589795.1 Clostridia bacterium | reverse complement strand
ATCAATAGCTTCGTTTCTGAAACATCTTCCAGGGAACAACACTTTGCACTTTGGACCATAAGTTCTCAAAATTCTGTTTTGAGCAGCAGATGTTTGAGTTTTCAACACTTGACCATTGTCTAGCCAAAAAGTGTCTTGCATGTCTCTTGCTGGGTGAGTGTCAGGAACATTAACAGCAATAAAGTTGTTATACTCTGTTTCAACTTCGTTGCCGTCTTCAATAATAAATCCCATGCTAACAAAGGTGTCAACCACCTGTTTTTGGATTATTGTTCTTGGGTGAAGTGAGCCAACAGCTGTGTCAACAGGAAGTGTGATGTCGAACTGCTTGCTTTTGGCAATTTCTTCATTGATTGCTCTGTTTGCCAATTCTTCTTTAAGTTCTGCAAGTTTGCTTTCGATCAATCCTTTAAGGTTGTTCACAAGCATTCCCACTTCTTTTTTGTCTTCTGCAGGAACATTTCTGAAGTTTGACATAAGGTCAGTGATTTTTCCCCTTTTTCCCATATAAGAAAGTCTGAGTTCTTCTAGTGAAGCAAGGTCAGAAACTTTCAAATAATCTTGTTCAAATTGTTCTTGTGTGAGTTTGATTTGTTCTTTCATGTTTTTCTCCTTTTTTTGCAAAACAAAAGGCGGCCTAACAATAGGACGCCTTTGTGCGTGATACCACCTATTTTCGCTTTGAAAATTTCAAAGCCTCATTTGCGTTATTACATTCGCCAATGTCCTAGATTTTACCTAGGCAACTCCAATGCCGAAATTTGGGTTTTAGCGGAACAGCTGTGCTTTCAGCCCAGGGCACAAACTCTCTAAGTTGAATACTAAAACTTACTTATGCATCTTCACAGTATTTATTAACTTAAATATGATTTTATATTATTTATTTGTTTTTGTCAATTATAAATTCATAAACTAGGCCCTATTGCCCAAAATTGTTGACAATTTGCAGACTATTCATTGGTTAACAAATGTTTGAAACCCTTTTTGTTGCACACTTTGTATAAAACAAAATAATTGCCAATTGAACAAACAGGTTCTGACTTTGTTTCTAGAGCAGCTTCTGTCATGCATTCTTTCACAACATTTCCACAGTTTGGCAAAACTTTTACTTTGCAAAGTTCTTTGTTTGAAAAATCCATTTTGATTTGCTCAATAACATTTTCTGTCAATCCATTAATGCCAATGATTGTGCTGGCATCAATTGTGCTAGCAATAGATCTTAGTTTGGCTCTTTCTTTGCTTGTTAACATATAACTCTCCTATTTCTTATTCTTCGTATGTAAATTCAATTCCACCAATTCTAACAGTGTCGCCCTCTTTCATACCTCTTTGTTTAAGGGTTTTGATGATGCCTTTATCCTTAATTGCTTTTTGGAAATAAGCAAAGCTTGAAGGATCATTTAACACAATGCCGCGGCAAAGTTCGTCTATATATCCACCGCTAACAACAAAGCTTGCATCATCTTCACGAGAAATTTCATATCTGTTGACATCTGGTCGTTCATACTTAAATGGAACAAACTCCTCTCTTTGCTTTGGCGGCAAAGTTTTTAGTTTGGCTGTCACTACTCTAAGCAATTCATCCAAATTATTGTTAGTATATGCAGAAATTGCAACAACTTCTGGTTTGTTTTTAAGTCTTGAAATTTTTGTTTTGAAGGCTTTGATTTGTTCTTCAGTTGCCATGTCAATTTTGTTAAGCACAACAATTTGTGGAAGTGCTGCAACTTTCTTTCCATATTTTTTGAGTTCGTTGTTTACAACCTTATAATCTTCGTAAGGATCTCTTTCTTCGCTTCCTGAAACATCAATAACATGCAACAACAATCTTGTTCTTTCAACATGTCGCAAGAAATAGTGTCCAAGACCAACACCCTCACTTGCTCCTTCAATAAGACCAGGAATGTCTGCAATAACAAATCTTTCACTGTTTGCAGAACATACACCAATGTTTGGAGCCAATGTTGTGAAGTGATAGTTTGCAATTTTTGGCCTTGCATTTGTGAGCATGCTAAGTAGTGTGCTTTTTCCAACATTTGGAAAACCAATCAAGCCAACATCTGCAATTGTTTTAAGTTCAAGTAAAACAGTTTTTTCTTCTGTTTTTTGACCAGTTTGCGAAAAAGCAGGAGCTTGTCTGCGACTTGTTTTGTATCTAGCATTGCCCTTGCCTCCAAGACCACCTTCCAAAACAACAACTCTTTCACCATGAGCAAACATATCTGCAATAATGTTTTCAGTTTGAGCATCTTTTATGATTGTGCCACAAGGAACTTTGATTATCAAATCTTCGCCAGATTTTCCTGTTTTGTTGCTTCCACCACCGTTGTCACCATTTTGAGCACGGAAATGTTTTGTAAATCTGAAATCTACAAGACTATCCAAAGATTGGTCTGCAACAAAAACAATAGAGCCACCATTGCCTCCATCGCCACCATCTGGACCACCGTTGGCAACAAATTTTTCAGTTCTAAAACTTGTCTTTCCATCGCCACCAGCACCAGCTTGAACATAAATTTTAACTCTGTCTAAATACATGATTTTTTTCTCCAAATTATTTTTGATTAAAAAATTTACAAACTGATGAAAGAT
>JAZNPU010000038.1:0-3343 GCA_045589795.1 Clostridia bacterium | reverse complement strand
ACCGCTTGGCCTCCGACTTCTCCAGTGATGTGACCACCACCAAGTGAAAAACTGTTCAAAAACAACAATCCATCACCTTGACCAATCATTACATTTGTTGTTATGTAGCCAATGTCAACCAAGATGGCATATCTATCACGAACAGAAGGTTCAAGCAAATATAGCATTTCTGCCAAAGAAGCAGAAATATATGTTTGATGTTTGATTCCCAAAACTGAAAACACTCCAGAAATCAAATCTAAAAAGTTGTTTTCGCACATCACATAACTAATCTTTGCTGTTAAGTTTGATGATGCTTTGCCTATTGGGTTAATAACCCTTTTGCCATCGTCTAATATGTTATAGATGATGCTATAGTTGATTGTTGAATATGCAGGGTGTTTTGTCACACCTGATTCAACAAGAAGATCCAAATCGGATTGTCTAATTTTTTTTCGTTTGCCAAAGTCTATAGCAATATCTCTGCAAATACAGTTGCAAAATTCACCAGGAACACCAACAAACACTTCAGTTGCTTTTGTATTGCTCATTTGTTCAGCATTTGAAATGCTCATGGCAATAACATTTTTCAAATCTTCAGGAGAAAAGAATTTTCCATTTGAAAAACCATCATAACTAACTTCACCCTTGCCCAGCACTCTAAAAGAATTATTGATGCCTCTTTCTCCAATCAGAGTGACAATGCTTGATGAACCAATATCAACAATAACCGTTTGTTTTTTTGCCATAAAGCCCTTCTTTTTGAATCAAAATTTTTGCAAACACTATCAGCGATGCTAATTTTATAAATAAAGTATAATATTTATTATTAACGATTGTCAAACAAAAAACCAGCAAGAAAGTTGATTTTAGTCAAAAAAAATAGGGATTTACTCCCTATTTTTATTCAAATATTTCTAGTTGTTGATTATTTGATGTGTCAACCAAAGTCACCCTGTTTGTGTTTTTGTCTTCAAAAACTTTAATAGTTATGTCTTGTGAAGAATTGTTTTCACGATAATTTCTGAAGAACAATTCCCAACTTAATGATATTTTGTCATATAGTAGCACATCTATTTCCCAAACCTCAAAAGTTATAATTGAGCCATTTTGAGCAGTTAAGCTATATGTGCAAACTTTATTTGTTGTTTCTTTTGTTTCAAAAGTTATGTTGTTTGCCAAAACAAAAATGTCTTCGTATAGGGCTTGGAGTTGACCATAAGCACTAAATGCTCCGCTAACAAAAACTTCTATATATTTTTGAAGTTCAGGACTATCTATGTTTTTGCCAACAACAGTTGTATGTGATTCTGAATAATAATTAATAATTGGCAAGTCATATATATTTGATGTTTGAGTGCTGATATATTTGCCTTCGTTTGATTGAGAAACATAGTCCAAAACTTTTAGGTCTGAGTCGACTACATAATATCCATTGCTAACTTCAGCAACCGGAATCAATGCAACAGCTTCTCTTTCACTATAATAAACTGTTATTTTGTTTGGAAAAGCTCTAACAATCTTTTCTACCTTGATAAAAGGAATTGCTTCTTCAATGTTTTTTATGTTTTGATCAAAATTCATAAAAAGAAGGTTTCCACCTTTATTAAATTCAGCCTCTGTCAAAATGTTTTCTTGCAAACCATTCACGGTTTGTCCATTGGCAAATAGTCGGCTTCGATTTTCTTTGGTTATATATGTTGTTGCTTGAAATTCTATTTTGTGCAAGGTGAACACCATTGCAAACACAATTCCAATGCAAAGAAATATGCCAACTATAACACTCAATGCTATTATGTTTTTCTTTTTCATTTATTCTTCCCTGTGTATATTTGCTCCGAGCAAAGATAATTTTTCTTCAATTTTGTGATATCCTCGATCAATAAAATGAATATCATCAACAATGGTTGTTCCTGTTGCACATAAACCCGCTAACACAAGTGAAACTCCACCTCTGAGATCCAAGCACTTAACAGCTGCTCCGCAATAACAATCTTCTTTGCCATGAACAACTGCCAAATTGTCTTGAACTTGAATGTTTGCACCCATCTTAACAAGTTCTGGAATATTATTAAACCTTGATTCAAACAAGTTTTCTTTAACAAGAAATCTCCCGTTTGTGTTTGCAAGCATTGCAATTGTTTGTGATTGCATATCTGTAGCAAAGCCCGGATATGGTTCGGTTGCAAGTTGCAAGAAATCAGATTTTAAGTTCCGCGAACAACTTATATATATATTATCACTACTTTTGGTTATTTCGCAACCTAAATTAACCAAAATTGAAATTAATCTTTCATTATGTTGAGCAATTGTGTTTTGTAAGCAAATTTTGCCACCACACATTGCAGTTGCAACCATATATGTTCCGGCAACTATCCTGTCAGGAATTGCACTATAGCTAACACCATTTAATTTTTTTACTCCAACAATCACAATAGTATCAGTTCCTGCCCCATAAATCTTGCCACCCATTTTGTTAATGAAGTTGCATAAATCCACAATTTCTGGTTCTTTGGCACAGTTTTTTATTGTTGTTGTTTTCAAATGTGCCAAAACACTGCACATGATTAAATTTTCTGTTGCTCCAACTGAAGCAAATCTTAGGGTTGTTGTTCCACCACAAAAATTTGAAGCATCACAAAACACCTTGCCGTTTTCTTCTTCAACTGCAATACCAAGGTCTCTAAAGCCTGTCAAATGAATATCTATTGGCCTTGCTCCAATTTTGCAACCACCGGGCATTATTGTTCTTGCACAACTATATTTTGCCAATAGTGGTCCTAACAAAAACACTGATGCTCTTATTTTTTGTGCTTTTGCTTCTGGAATTTTTGTTGTTTTGATGCTTGTTGCATCAATAACAATATCTGTGCCATTTCTACAAATTTTTGCACCCAAACATTGCAAAATGTCTAGCATATTGTCAATGTCTGAAAACTCTGGAACATCTTTCAAACAAACTGGCGAACTAGCCAGCACTGTTGCACAAATAATAGGCAAAATGGCATTTTTGGATTTTTCAATTTCCACAGTGCCAAAAAGTTTTTGTTTCCCTTGAATTATAAACTTACTCATAAATCCCCTGCAAAAAAATAGTATTGACCGCGGTCAATCTGATATATTATATGCAAAGAAATTTTTAATAATGAAAAACAAAATCTGGGGTTTCCCAGATTTTTCATTTTTGTTTTTATTGGATTATTTTGTGGTCCTTGGCAAAGTTTGAAACTGCTAAAAAGTTTTCATCATAATTATATCTTCTTTGCCCAAAAGTCATCCACATTTCAGACCAGGACATTCCTTGATCGAGCAACTGCTTAACAGCTTTGTCTTGAGCTGTTTTGTTGTTTTGTAAGTCGGATCG
>JAZNPU010000037.1:0-4625 GCA_045589795.1 Clostridia bacterium | reverse complement strand
CTGCCAAATATCCAAGTTTTTCTGTAAACACTCCGTATGAGGTCATTATTCTTAATGGACCTGTTAATGAATTTGTTTCACTTGCATCATAGATATAATTGTCTTTACCTTGCCCTACTGGATCGGTTTTGAATTCTACTGGTTCATAATACCAACCATTGAATGTGTAGCCTAATCTGTAAACATTGCTAATTTGGTTGTGTAATACATTTACTGTTTGTGTTCCTTCCCAAGAATCTTGTGTTTCATTGTCTGCAAAAGATAGATTTGCAGATTCTGTGCTTATTGGCATATCAAAGAGCCATGTTGATTCAAATCTGGTTGAATAGCTTGAACCATAACCTGTCACTTTGTCGTAGTATGTGAGAAGCAAGGTATATAGTTTTGCATCCCAAATAGCACTCATTTTAACTTTGCCATTGTTGGTTGTGCTAAACACATCTGCATAGCCTTCACCTAATGACATATACCAATAAATGCCTCCGTCTTCTGCTAGGTTATATCGTTGTGTTGTGTAGTTAGATACTGTTAAACGAGTTGCTAATTCACTTACTTTATTTGAATCGGTTAATTCAACTGTTGTGTTTGTTGTGTGGCCTTCTGCATCTTTATAGAAATCTGCAAATGCCCATCCAACTAAGTTATATCCAATTCGGCTATAAACTGCAGAGTCTCCTTCTATTCCTTTGTCCACAAGGCTTCTCACATTATATGTAAAGAGTCTTGTTGATTTAGCACATTCTTCATCGCTTGTTGCTGTTGCTCCATTGTTTACAGGGCTTGTTCCAAAGTCTTGATCTGTGTCATATTCTACTTCAAATTCTTTTGCATCATAGTGCAAGTCTAGTTGCATTAATTCTAGATTAACATTACTTATAACAATTGTGATTACAAAATCGTCACCACTTTTAACTACTGCATATTTACCAAATCTCACACCACTAAATGTAAGCTCCTCGCCACCTTCATCTATTGATTTTGTCACAGTTGATTCAATATGCAATTCTCCAGTTATTAATGCTGGAGTTCCTTTTTTTATAGTGCTTGTTAGACCCTTAAATTCATAACCATAAACTTGTTTAACTGTTAATTGAATCGTGTTTCCATAAGCTTTATATGCAAAGCCATACTGTTTATATTTTTCTGATATTTCTGCTGCATAGTTTGCTGTCAAATAGTTTAGCTCTGTTCCTGTTGATGCAATTTGACCAGCATTTCCGTCTTGCTCGCCAGTTTCATTTATATAATAGAATTCATCTGAATTCAAATACTTCGCACCTTCTTCAACTTTGGCTGAGTCATTGGTTTCCTCATAAACATTTGTTGCAGTTTTTCCAAATTCAATATCTGAAACAATAACTGTTTGCATAGAATATGGTGTAATAACTGCAGATATAATATGATTTGTGTTGATAACTGTTCCATCAGCACATGTGCTTATAATTCCTTGTTCTGTTCTTGCTGTTTCATCAGAAACATTTTCCCATGTTGCAGTGTTATTGTAATATGTTCCATCTTCTAATTTTTGAGCAATGACATATGAAGCCTCAGCAGTTAATTCTGTTGTTATCTTTATTTGATATTCTGTTTCGTCGGTTGTGATTGCATAGTCTGTAAGAATAACATACATTCTATACACAACATTTTTACCAAGTGCAGTGTTTGCTGCTAATGCTTTATATACACCGCCACTTGCACTATTATATCCCAAAACATAAATTTTGCTTGCATCATATCCTTTAATATCAACTGTTGCAATTTTTCCATTTGGTTCTTTGACTGCTATTCCAGTTCCTTCAACTAGTTCATAAGAAACTGTTGATGCTGAAACCCCTTCCTCTGGCTGATACTGAAGTGCAAGCATTGAATATGCACCATACTCAACAGAAATATGTGCATAATCTTGAATAAACCCAACTATCACTTGTGCAAATTGGTTATAAGAATTACCAACAGCGACACTACTTGCTGTAAAGAATAAATACAAGAAATCTGTTAATTTTGAACCATCCCAAGATTCATTTGAACAGTCATAAAGAATATTCATGCTGTTTTGATCTGTATTTATTTCAAATCCAGTTGCTGTAAACACAACTGTTTCTCCATCAATATCAATAGTAATCTTACTGAAATAGTAGCCATGTTTTGCACCCAAATTAAATGCTATTGATGAAGATGGTTGAACTTGTGCAAAGTTAACATTGCTTGGGTTAAATGTTTCTTCTGTTCCATGGCTATTTGCTGTGTCAACATACATCCAAACTTGACCAGAACCAACAACCCCATCCATGTTATATAAATAGTCTGTTCCCGATTCAATATTTGAACTAATTGCAGAAATAATAGATTCATCCGTATGAGTTCTGTTAACTTTCAATCTATCATTAGATTCATCAACATCTACATACACAGTATGTCCTTTAATGATCAAATAGTTTCTATCGCTTGAATCAGTCAAATAAACTTCTTTACCGTGTTCGTCATAAGCTTCAAGATAATATTTTGTTCCAGATGCAACATTGTCTGTTCCTGGTGCAGAACCATTATTAGAAATATCCCATGTTAGTGGCCCACCCATTTTTGTATATTCAATGTCAACTGAATAGTTGTTATAATCCGAATCAACATAGCAAAGTCTATCCAAATTAAACAAGACAATGCATTTCACCAAATCTTGCTCTTTAACCTTAAATGAAATAACCCAAGCACCTTTATCATCACCTGTTGCTGTTAATTTTTTTGCAACATATAAGGTATCCGCAAGTGGTGCATTTGATGCTCCATTAGATTTCTTAAATAAGAAATCCAAAATATTTTGCAACAGAGTGTCATTGTTAGCTATTGCATAGCTTGTTCCAACCTTTATTCCTGCAGAAGCAGTATTTCCTATGTCTGAAGACAAAGAAATAAGTGCTTCCAAATAAGCCGAGTCTGCATCAATTTCATAAACCGTTCCATTGATTGTCAATCTGCTTAAATAAGCATTTGGAACATATCTTCCATTATGCAATTGTTTATATAATGCTCCACCAACATCCAACATCAATGATGAACCATATGTCAAAAGCTGTTTTTCTTCTGTTCCCCAATTCAAAAATTCTGAAGCATTGGATTTTGTTGGATCAGGAATGTTTTTATCATCAACCCCCTCAACAACATCTTCATCTTTTTCATGAACAGAAATATTTACACTAAATTCAATTAACTCAATTTTTACATCAATTGATAAGTTGCCAGCCATGGTACCTTTTGTAGCTTCACCATCTTCTTTTAGGTTTAAGTCAACCCAACCACCTTCAGCCGAACTGATGGTGATTGTTAGTTTGTTATCATCTAACTCCACAGTTAATGTTGCATTTCCGACAGTTATTCCTGTTTCTGGAACAACTAATTGCCCTGCAGAATCATAAACTGCCAATCCAGCATCAACATGATAGCAAACAAGTGTTCCAGTGTTGAAATCATTATCTGCATGAGTGTATGTGGCAGAATTAATATTTCCCGCATCTGTGTATGTGAATGTTAGTTTATAACCCGTTGTAAAGTTGTCATAAGTCATGACATATTCTGTTCCAGATGTCCAAGTAGCTTTTGTTGTTGAATTAACCCCATCTTTTCCATCATCAAACAATGTATCGTTATATTTAGGTTTTGTCACAGCAATTTTATCTTCATTCAAATAATCGCCAGTGCCACCATAAACCTTATCTTGTTGCTCGCCAGTGTATGTAAGGTCATATGTTCTGGCAGTTAAGTCTCCAACCTTGACTAAATATTCAATTTTTGAAGAGTCTCCATTATTCCAATTCGTAGAAGAACCAAGATTACTATCTTCATATTCTTCAAGTTGTGTATATAAAAGAGATTTTGTTCTGACACCTTCTTCACCAAAAGCATCTAATCCCAATATGCTAACATTATACATCACATTGCCAACCCTATAATACACAATTGGAATTGTGAATGATTCTCTGTATGTACATTGTATTGAAAACTGATCGCTTTCTCGCCAGCCCCAAACATATTCTCCGCCAGTTCCTCCATCAATAATACCAAAGGTAGGAGCAACAGGAGCTGAACCAGTTATGTATTGAGAATAATACAAGAAATGTCCATCATTGGTTCCTGCAGATTCCGAAGAATCCTTCACAACTATAGTGAATTTATTTGGTTTATACACAGCAAAAACATTTAACACATATGCCGCCGAACTCTTTGACTGAGATGTTTTTGTGCAAATATTATAACCTGTTTTATTTGCTGTTGACAGACCATCATATACATTTTGTGCAAATTTTCCGTTTAAAGTATAACTAGACAATCCCACATTATACGACTTGTAAAAAGTTGTGATACCATTATCAAACCCAAGAGCATTTCTAATTACCCAAGATGAAACACTGTATCCTTTTGGAGCAGCTATTGTTGGAGCAGTAAAGTTTTGGTTATATGAAATTGTCACAGCAGAACCCGCTACTTCTTGATACGAACTATCAATAATATCTTGTGTCAATCCATCAGCATTACTTGGCAAAAGAGCATCATATGTGTCACTATAGTCACTGCTAACAGCATAAAACTTGACTGTTGTCGTCAATGCCTGCTGCTGAACTTTTGGATTATCT
>JAZNPU010000036.1:0-1934 GCA_045589795.1 Clostridia bacterium | reverse complement strand
TCCGACTTCCAGGGTTCGAGCCCCTGGCGGTCCACCAAGCAAACCCATGCTGCATGCATGGGTTTTTCTTTTAAATATATGAAATAAATTTTGTAAAGGCTTTTTTTATAAGATTTTCACAAAAAAAAACGGGGATAACTTCCCCGTTTGTCAAATTAAATTTTATTTCTTTTCAGCAAGCAAATCTCTAATTTGTTTCAATAGTTCTTCTTGTGTTGGATTCGCTAATCTATCAGCCTCTGCTTTTGCTTTTGCTTCAGCTTCAGCCTTTGCCTTTGCTTCAGCTTCTTTTGCAGCAACTTCATCTAGATAAGCTTTCACTGCTTGTTTGTTTGAAAGTTTAACACCACGAGCTTTCAATTCTTTTCTTTGTTCTTTTGTTAGTTTTGGTTTAACAAGTTTTGCTGCATCTTCAAGCATTTCACGACTCTTCATTGCAACTTTCAAAATAATAAATAATGTGAATGCGATAATCAAGAAGTTAAGAATTGCAGTGATAAATGCACCCCAGTCAATATAAATACTGTTTGCCAAGTTAATAGTTACTCCGTCTGCTTCATAGCTTGGCTTTAAGATTGTGTATGCAGATTCCAAACCACCACTTCCAGACAACATCCAGTTGATAAGTGGCATGATAATTTTATCTGTTAGAGCTTTAACAATTGCTGAGAAAGCATTACCAACGATAACACCAATAGCCATATCAATAATGTTTCCACGGCTAATAAATTTTTTGAATTCTGCAAAAAATTGTTTAATTCTTTTCATTATTTTTCCCCTTTTTGTAAGATACTTTTAGTTTAACAAAAGCAATATAATTTTTCAAGTATTTTATAAAACAAATTAATTATTTATTTTCCACAAACCATGCAATTTCTTAGTTTTATGTTAAACCAATTGACAAAATTAGTATTTAAGATTATTATTATTTAGTCTATAACTAGACAAATCAAAATTAGACAAACGGAGAAATTATTATGAAAAAAACAGACATCAAACAACTACACAAAACATTTAGCGAACTTGATGGCCAAACTGTCACAGTTGCTGGCTGGGTAAAAAGTGTTCGCAACAGCAAAACATTTGGATTTATTGATCTTAACGACGGAACATGCTTTTCAGGTGTTCAAGTGATTTTTGATAATAATTTGTCTAATTATAATGATGTGTCTAAACTAAATGCAGGATCAAGTGCAATCATCACAGGAAAACTTGTCTGCACACCAAACAACAAACAACCATTTGAAATTCAAGCACAACAAGTTGAAGTTGTTAATGCAACAACAGACGAATATCCTTTACAAAAGAAACATCACAGTGTTGAATTTTTGAGAGAAATTGCATATCTTCGCCCAAGAACTAACTTATTTAATGCAGTGTTCAGAATCAGAAGTGTTGCGGCTTATGCAATTCATAAATATTTCCAAGAAAGTGGCTATATGTATGTTCACACACCACTTATCACAACAACTGACTGCGAAGGTTCTGACCAAATGTTCAAACTTACAACTTTGAACTTTGAAAATCCAGACCTAACAAAAGATGGAGCTCTTGACACAAGCAAAGACTTGTTTGGCAAAAAAGCATACATCACAGGTTCCGGACAACTTCATGGCGAAGCTTTTGCCCTAGCTTATAGCAAAATTTACACCTTTGGACCAACTTTCAGAACAGAAAACAGCAACACAAAAACTCATGCAAACGAATTTTGGATGATCGAACCAGAAATTGCATTCTGTGATTTGGAAGGACTTATGGACATTGAAGAAGAAATGCTCAAATTTGTTGTTGGATATGTGCTCGAAAACTGCTCTACTGAAATCACTTTCCTTGACAAATTTGTTTCAAATGGTCTTAAAGAAAAACTTGAAAAACTTCTAACTAGCAGTTTCACAAGAATTGATCATGCAGATGTTATCAAAATTCTCAAAGAA
>JAZNPU010000035.1:0-2588 GCA_045589795.1 Clostridia bacterium | reverse complement strand
TAGTTATAAGCGCACTTGTAGCACCCACCTACACAAAAATGGGTAAAAAAATAAACGCAAACAATAAAGTTGCATTAGCTGCCTAGTTGGCACTACGGTTTTGCATAAAACTTCCGTTTGATTATGCAAAATTGTCAGATTATAACGGATGAGCAAAATCATTGTGAATTGTGGTTTTGCAAACTAACAAATTCAATCGCTATCTTTTGTTTGGTTGGCTAGACAATTGATAGTTAAAAATTTATGCCAACTGTTGTGCGGAGAAGGGCTATCAAAAAGCGGTTTGGACTCGGCTTCGTCGCCGACGCCTCCACCATAAAATGCAAAAAGCATAAAAAATAGGCAAAAATGCCTATTTTTTATTGTTTTTGTTCTTCTTTTTGCAAAATACGGGCTCTTTTTAGTTTAATTAATTCTATAATATATTCGTCGTATTTTTTATCATCTGCCAAGATTATAACTTTGATGTGTTCGTCGATGTTTGCTTCTGGAATCTCTTGTGCAAACAACATACACTGCTCTACATCACCATGTTCCAGAACAATTTGTTCGTGCATTTTAATGTTTGCACCCTTGATATCTTTTGCAAACAAATATGAAAAAATGTCATTTTTTAGTTCGGCATAAATCTTCTCATGCTTTTTGATGTTTGCCCCACGAACATGCTTACAATATTTATAACTATAAAAAGGGTTCTTTGAATCTAGAATAACCTTTTCATGTTTGTCTTTGTCTATTCTTGGATGGTCTTTGGCAAACAATAAACTATAAAAAGGTGAATTATGTTTGAGAATAATTTTTGAGTGTGCAAACACATCAGCACCATCAACAGTGGCAAAATGACAACTTAAACTTGGATCATCGGCATCAAAAATTAACTGTTCATGAGCTTTTATGTTTGCTTTTGCGATAAATTTGGCAAATCTAATTGATGAATCTGGGTCTTTTAAGCACAAAACTGCATCTTCTGCAACCTTGATGTCAATTATCTTTTCAAAAGCAATTGCAACTTCGGTTATGCCATAGGCATATCCTTCTTCCAATAAATTTTCAATCAAAGAATATATCCTCGCAAGTTTTGCATGAGAATATTTAATTCGCTTTATTTTGTTGATTTCTTTCTCTACTTTGTCTAAATCCATACAATTATTATAATAATTTTTCAAAGCTTTGTAAATAGTGGCAATAAAAAAATTAGGCAAAAAGCCTAATTTTTCTTTGCTGCTGAATTAAAATCGTCTAATTCTTGCTCAGTTGCTGGCACAAAATCAATTCGTCTTGTGACAATGTCAACTTGATCAACCTTGACAATGATTGAATCACCAATTCTGTAGCTATGTTTTTTTCCAATGAATGTAAACTTCTTTTGATCATATACATATCTGTCTGCAGGCAATTTTTCTGCATAAATGAAACCTTCAACTGTGTTTTCAAGTTCAACAAAAATTCCACCATCGTTGGCACCACTGACAATAGCCTTATAAATATTACCAATTTTGTCTTGCATAAACTCTGCTTTCTTTTGGTCGTCAACAGCTCTTTCTGCTTGTTCAGCAGTTTTCTCTGTTGTGCTTGATTGAATTGATGCAGCATCAACAAATTCTTGCATTTCTTGAAGTTTTCTACCAGTTAATTTGTCTTCTAAAATATAAGAAATGATTCTGTGAATAACAAGGTCAGGATATCTTCTGATTGGACTTGTGAAGTGACAATAATTTTTGAGGGCTAATCCAAAGTGACCAAGATTTTCTGGTGCATAGCGAGCTTTTTGCATGCTTCTAAGCATAATTTTACTTAATGCAGAAGAATATGGTTGATTTTTGCTTTGCAAAAGCATTGATTGGAAATCTTTTGGAATTGCCGCTTTGGTCATTGTTAATCCCAAGCCAGATGCAAAACCCACAAATGCAGAAACTCTTTCTGGAGTTGGGTATTCATGCACACGATAAACAAATGGTGCTTTCATTTGATCAAAGTGTTTTGCAACAACTTCATTGGTTATAACCATGAATTGTTCAATAACTCTGTGAGACAAATCCCTTGGTTGACGAACAATGTCAACGGTGTTGTAGTTTTCGTCAACAACCACATGTGTTTCGGCAATGTCAAAATCAAGTTGACCAGCTTTGTCTCTTCTTGCAATCAAAAGTTCGGCAAGTTCTGCCATGTCTTTAAGCATTGGAACAATTTTTGCATATTCTTTACAAAGATCTTGATCGCCTTCTAGAATTTTTGTCACTTTGGTGTAAGTCATTCTGTAAGCAGAATGAATGATTCCTTTGCAAATATTATAACTTAAAACATTCGCCTTATCATCAAACACCATTTCAACACTCATTGCAAGTCTGTCAACATTTGGGTTGAGTGAGCACATATCGTTAGAAAGCTCAACAGGAAGCATTGGAAGCACATGATCAGGGAAATATACACTAGTTCCCCTTTTGAAGGCTTCTTGGTCAATTTTTCCGCCTTCTTTGACATAATGAGAAACATCAGCAATATGAACTTGCAAATAATATTTTCCGTCTTTCTTTTTTAGACTGATGGCATCGTCAAAGTCGCGAGCATCTAAGTCGGATCGTAGCCAT
>JAZNPU010000034.1:0-3904 GCA_045589795.1 Clostridia bacterium | reverse complement strand
AATGATGATTATAATGTTGGCTATTATGAAGCTGATGCTGAAATCTCTATTGACACAATCGTTGCATTGCTTGCTAGAGAAGGATTTACTTATGCTGGTGAATATGAATATAGTTATTCAGATGCTAGTTATACAAAACCTACAACCATGATTGTTAACACTCATGGATTGCAAGTGACTGCTAAATTTGAAAGAAACACATTTGATGTGACTGTTGGAACAAGCAATGGAAATATCACAATTGCAGAAGAAATTATGGGTTCTGCAACTGGTGTGACATATGACGAACAAAACGGAAAATATGTTGTTATGTATGGAGCAACAGTGACTGTTGAGGCTTATCCAAATCCTGGATATTACATCACTGGATATACCATTGGTGAACAAACTTTTGCAAGTTTGGATAACACATATACCTTTACAAATTCATATGGTGCAACTGGTGCAACATATGGCAACACCACAATTGATATTACAATTGAAAAAATGCCATTTGCTGTCACATATATTTCAAATGGTGTAGAAGTGTATTCTGATACATTAACTTATGCAACAGCTGCTTCGTTGTATATCCCAACAAAGGAAGGATATATTTTTGAAGGTTGGTCTTATACATTAGGAAGTTTGACACCTGATTTCGCAGTTGATGGAAATCAACAAATTGAACTTTCTGCTGATCAAGTAAGTGCAATGTATGAACATTTCAACCAATCAACTGAAAATAATTTATATGCTGTTTGGACTCCAATCACATATGTTGTAAGATTTGATTCTATTTCAACATATGGATCAACAGACCTTGAATTTGAATTGACATATGATCAAACTTATACTTTTGCTGATCTTGTTGGTTCAGTTAGCAGAGAAGGTTATACATTCCAAGGATTTGTGACAACTCATGGAGTTATTGATTTTGTTGGTTCTTGGGAAACTGATATTTTAGATCTTTCTAAATATTCAGTTGTGAATTTGACTTCTGTTGATGGAGAAGTTGTTGATATCACAGCAACATGGCTTCAAGATGTGTTCTATGTTAGATATCTTGACAATGTTCCTGCTGCTGCAAGTGATAAAACAACAGAAAATATTATTAATGAAAGTGAAGTGACATTTGATCAAGGTCATACACTTACATATGCTCAATATGCACTCACTGGTTGGACACATATTGGTTGGGCAGAAACTGCAGATGCTCAAACTGCAACTTATAGCTTTGATAATTATGAAAGTTTAACAGTTGGTGTTTCAACAACAACCAGATGGTATAGAGAAGCGGGTGTTGGCAAAGACGGATATAAGGATATGTATGCCGTTTGGATGGCTAACACATACACTGTTTACTATATGCAAGGGGAAGTTCCTGGATCAGCAATTGAAACTTCAAGAGTAGAAGATGCTGGACTTTCTCTAGATGTTTTACATAATGCATACTTTATTGAATATACTTATGACAATGCAGATTCATTTGCTGCATGCCTTTACGATGCATTTGGATATTCATTCTCTCATTGGACTTTCGCTGGTGTTGTTTATAATGTTGGCGATACATTGCTTAATTTGGCAGACACCCTTGATGCAGAAGTTGAAGTGACTGCTGTTTGGGAAGCAAGAAATATTGATGTTATTTATTCTAAGGTTGCTCCAGAAAATGCAACAGACGAAATTGTTGGTGATGCTATTGCTGATACTCTTGTTTATAACACAGAATTTACTGCAATTGTTGATGCTGGATACACTCTCAAAGGTTGGACATTTGCTGGTTGGGCTGCTGGTGCTATTGCTGTGACAACACTTTCTGCTGATGAAGTTAATGACATTTTCAGAGAATTAGACAACAATGACGGAACATTTGGTCAATATATTCTAAATTCTCAATGGATTGCAAACAGAATCACTGTCACATTTAACGGAAACAATGGTTTGTTTGAAACTGCTCAAACCACAACTCAAACTTATGTTTATGATGTGGCTGGAGAATATCCAACAAATCCTGAAAGAGAAGGATATACATTCCAAGGATATGCTTATTCTTCAACTGCAACAGAAGTTGTATTTGATGCAAAAACAAGTTCTGTAATTGCTGTTGAAGTTGTAAACAGTATGTATGATGCAGGTGTTATGCCTCTTGAAGCTCAAGAATATATCACAAAAACACTTACTGTTTATGCAGTTTGGACTCAAAATCATTACACAATCACTTTGAATCCAGATATTCCAACCGATACAACTGGAACAATCACAAACAGTTATACAGTTGATGTTGTGTTCAATAATGCTGTTGAACAAATTTCTGTTCCACAAGCATATGGATATACATTCAAAGGATTCTATGATGCAAACAATATTATGGTGTTTGATGCAGATGGAAGAATTTCAAATACCAAATATGCAACAGATGGAAAATGGACATGGAGCAACAATGTTGCTGCAACTGCAAAATATGACATTAATAGCTACAATGTTCAAATTACTGTAAGTGAAGATGTTGAATCTGTTTTGGTTAAAAATGACGAAACTGTTGTTAACGGATCACAAGTTGGACATGTTTATACATATTCAGTGGATTATAACACAGAACTAACAATCACATTTGTGACAAAATCTGGTTATGTGTTTGAATCTGTGACAATCAATGGGGAAGCTACCTCTGTGACTGGAACAGAAACTGCTGACAATGACGAAAATTATGAGACAACTCATACATACACTGTTGTTGCAACAGAAAAAGAAGGAAATGCAGATAAGAATATTATCTCTGTTTCTACAAAATCTCAAACTTATACAACATCAATCACAGCAACAAACGGCAATGTGGCTGCTGTTTCTGTGAAAGATGCTGCTGGGGAAGCCGTTAGTGTTTCTCAAAGTGGAAATGTTTATTCATTTGCCGCTCAATACGGAGATGTATTGACAATTTCAATTGTTTCTACTGATGGTTATTACATTAGTAGTATCACAAAATTTGTTCTTTCAAATGTTGTGTTGAACGGTGTTCAAAACAGCTCTATTGAAGAAGAATATACTGTTGGATATGCTAATAATGAAATTAGCCTTTCTACTGCCGCATTCTATTATGAAATTCAATTGAATGCAAATGGCGGAACAGTTTATGTGACATATAACTCTGTTGGTCAAACAACAGCGGCTGATTCAGTTGTGTTGTATGCTCAATACAACTCAGACAGCTTGTTCTATAAGAGTGGAGATCAATATAAACAAGTGACTTCAATTGTTGTAGAAAAAGCTGGTTATACAGTTTCAGGAATTGTGATCGACGGAACAAAAGTTGTTTCTGTGACAACTACTGGAGACACAGACGAAACTCGCGAAACAAAACTTAATCAATATTTAGATGCTGCTTGGACAACTATTGAAGCTGTTAATGAAGCAACTATCACATACACAAACAATAAAGACACAGTGTATACTGTTCAAATTGTTAAAGAAAAATTGGGTTCAGACGATGAATTTGAACTTTATAATGAATATGAACTAACTGGTGAAACAGAAAGCGAAATTCTTTATACAGACATTGCTTCTTACTTTGTTGGTGGATTCCCAGAAATTGATGGTTTCTCTCATGACACAGACACTCAAGCTGAATTTGCTGAAATCAATGCAAATAGAGTGATTCTTGGAAATGGATCAACCGTTGTTCAAATTAGATATGCTAGAGAAATTTATACAATCAATGTTGTTGTTTATTCAGAAAATAACAAGGGTGAATATGTTAGAGAAACGGCATCTATCACAGGTGGTGTTGTTAGCACAACAAGTGGACAATATGAATTTGGCCAAGAAATTTCTTTGATTGCAACAAGCAATGAAGGATTTGAAGCTCCTGTTTGGTATAGAACATATACAGTTGGTGGAGCATCAAATGTTCAAATTCAAGGTTCATCAG
>JAZNPU010000033.1:0-7444 GCA_045589795.1 Clostridia bacterium | reverse complement strand
TTGAATCCAAGAAGCACCCATCAAGCATGCATGATATGCAGTGCCACACCCAACCAAAAACACAGTGCCAACAAATTCAAACATGTCTTTGTCAAATAGTTTTTCAAACAAAGTGTCATATCTGAGGCAAATGTTGTTTATAACTTTTGTTGTTTCTTCAATTTCTTTGCTCATATAGTGCTTATGACCTTGAAGATTTACTTCATTAAAATTATATAAATTTTTTGAAGGAAAAAGTTTTACTTTTTTACCATCAAGAAAAAATTCGGCTTTGCTTTTGCTAAGTTTTCCAACCACTCCATCTGGCAATGCATAATAAGTTTCAGAGTCCAAAGCACAGATGTCGCTTGCAACCATGTAGCCACCCTGAACCTTTGCAACATACAATGGATTTTTGTTTTTTACTACATATAAAATTTTAGATTTTTCTTCAATGATTGCCAAAGAATAACTGCCCTCAATTTTTGAAGATAAATCTATTAAACTTTCTATTGTTTTTTTATTGCTTTGCCCTAGCCAATTTGCAACAACTTCTGTGTCGGTTTGGCTAATAAATTTTTCAGGACCAATAATGTTTTTGAGTTCTTTATAGTTTTCAATAATTCCGTTGTGAACAACTGCATATTTGTTGTTGTATGAAATTTGCGGGTGAGCATTTGTTTGATTAACTTCACCATGAGTTGCCCATCTGGTGTGACAAATCATAATATTGCTGCTTTGATTGTTAACGGCACCCAGCAGATTGTCAATTTGACCCACTTTTTTGATTGTTTTTATTTTGTTGTCTTGATTGTATGCCACTCCAGAGCTATCATAACCACGATATTCTAGTTTTTTCAGTTGTAGAATCGCTGTTTTTATGCTGATTTTAGAACCAACATATCCAACAATACCACACATAAAATAACTCCTTTTTATTCAATTTTGCTTGCGATAAATTCAACTAGCCTTTGGGCTTGTGCTAAATTTTCTGATTCCACCATGATTCTAATTTTGTTTTCTGTTCCGCTTGGTCTAACAAGCACTCTGCCTCTGCCAGCAAGCTCTTCACTTGCATAAGAAATGGCTTTTGAAAGTTCTTCATTGCCCATGCTTCGTAGTTTGTCGGCAGTTTTGACACTTCGCATAACCTGTGGAAATGCTTCAAAATGCATAAACAAATCTGGATTTTGATTTTTAATTATGTTTGTTAACAATAAAGCTGTCAAAAGCCCATCTCCTGTTGGCAAAATTTTTGAAACAATTATGTGTCCAGACTCTTCCCCACCAAGCCAAGTTTGTTTTTCTTGCATTTTTTCTATCACAAACTTGTCGCCAACATCTGCTCTTTCAAGCATGATTGATTTATTTTTTAATGCCAGTTCCAAACCCAAATTTGTGAGCGAAGTTCCCACAACCGTTTTAACTGATTCTCCAAAATGCAATGCCAAGCAATATAAAATGTTATCACCTGAATAAATTTTATCTTTGCTAACCATCACAATTCTGTCTGCATCACCATCAAAACAAAAACCATAATCTAAATTATGTTTTTTCACAAATTCAGCAAGTTTTTGTGGATAAGTTGCACCACACTCTAAATTGATATTTTCTCCACCCTTCATTCCCACAAACTTAACGGTTGCTTGAAGTTTTTTGAAAACCCTTTTTGCAATGTTTTTACTTGCTCCATTGGCACAATCAATAGCAATATTTACTCCTTTAAGAGACCCAACTTGTAAGCACAAATAATTTATGTATTTGCTTATTAACCCTGGTTTATAAATTGTTTTTCCAAGCGAAGAATAAGAATGAACCATGTCTTTGATCATATATCGTTCAATCATTTCTTCTTGCTTGTCTGAAAGTTTTCTGCCTGTGCTATCAAAGATTTTGATGCCATTATATTCCGAAGGGTTATGGCTGGCTGTTATCACCACTCCAAAATCAAAGTTGAGTGAAGTGGTTAAATAGCTAATGCATGGTGTGCTTGCAACACCCACATTTGTCACTTGTGCTCCACCAAGATTTGCACCAAGCGAAACACTGCTTAAAATCATTTGCCCAGATACCCGTGTATCTTGCCCTATTAAAATTTTGCAACCATTTTTGAGCCTTGCAAGAGCATTTCCACACTTGATTGCCAAACCGTATGTGAGTTCTTGACCCACAATGCCACGAATTCCATCTGTTCCAAAGAAAAATCCCATATCTTTATTCTCCTAAATACTTCTTTGAATAGTTTGGTTTGATTGTGTTTTGAGGCCTACCAATTACAAAATCGAATTCGGATGTAGACTTATCAATGGTTGTTCCTGCACAAACATAAGATTTGTCTGCTATGCAAACAGGGGCAATCACATTAACATTGCTGCCAATAAAGCAGTTGTTTCCAACGATTGTTCGTGCTTTTGTTTTTCCGTTGTAGTTTACAAAAATTGCACCACAACCAATGTTGCAACTCTCACCAATTGAGGCATCACCAACATAAGCAAGGTGACTAATTTTGGTGTTTGAGCCAATTTGACTATTTTTGATTTCACAAAAATTGCCCACTTTTACATTATCTTTCAAAACAGTTTTTGGTCTTAAGTGAGAAAATGGACCAATCAAACAGCAAGAACCAACAAAAGAAGACTCTATCACTGACGACTGAATTTTTGAACCTTTGCAAATTGTGCTGTTTGTTATGTAGTTTCCTGGCAAAAGAGTGACATTGTCTTCAATAACAGAGCCTTTTTCGATTGTGTTGTTTGGATAAATTATCACATTATTTCCAATTTTAGCATCGGGATCAATAAAAATTGATTTTTTGTCTTTGAGTATAATATGATTTTTATTATTCATATACACCTCTCGATATCATTTTTTAAGCATGATATACTTTATGAAGATTTGAAAATTTTTGTGAGAGACCATAATAAAAACAATAAAAAAACGGCTCAATCGCCGATATTTCCTAGAAAAAATTAAGTTTTTGATGAAAAAATGATTAAAATTGTTTTACTATGCAATAATTATTGTGTTAAAATAAATTTAGTAAAGCATATAAATGCTAAACAAATGGAGGATTCTTTTATGAATAAGAATGAATTTTTAAGAGCAGTTGCTGAAAAAGCTGGTACAACTCTAAAAGCAGCAGGCGAATTTTATGATGCATATGTAGCAGTTGTTGCTGATGCAATGAAAGCTGGCGACAAAGTTGCTCTAGTTGGCTTTGGTACATACGAAGCTAAAAAGAAACCAGCAAGAGTTTGCAAAAACCCACAAACTGGTAAAGAAGTTAAAGTTGCAGCTTGCAAAGCTCCATCACTTAAATTTGGCAAAAGCTTCAAAGAAAGCATTAACTAATTTAAGAAAAAAAATGAGTGTTGACCACTCATTTTTTTATTGCTCTCTTCCACAAATAATTTCGGATTTTTTGATTGCTTCAAAAGGATATTTATTTTTTGATGTTAAAACTTTCAACTGACAAACTTTTTTGTAAGCATATTTTTTTTGAACAACTGGATTCTTAATCGTTAAAAAGTAAAACTCTCCATATTGTTGATAATCTTCAGCTTTCCACTTGCTATAAAAACTATCTGCCTGTGGACCATGTACTGTCTCTAAGATGATATTAAACGGAATATTCTTCTCTCTTGCATAAACTCGCATATCTTCTATGACACAATTTAGAAGCATTCCACCAATTCCTCTGTTTTGATATGGTTCTTCAACAAAAATATACTCCAAATAAACAACTTTGTTTGCAACTGGCTCAATGCCACATCGTTTCATTCTTCGCAAATATCTATCAACCTTGCCTAAGCTAACATGTGCTTCGGCAATTTTGTTTAAGCCGCTTAAATCATATAACGAAAACAAATATGTATTATCCTTGTATTCAACAATGTCATCATGTCTTGTTGGCTTATTTTTGTCTACAATGCGATGTGTCAAAATAAAAAATTCATCACCAAAATTAACCATCTTTGAATAGATGGCATTTTTTCCAAGGGTTTTAACAGTATCTAACACATCTTTAAGCATTGCTCAATTGTATCACGACTTTGTTGTTTTTTCAATAGAGAATCAATAAAAAAATAGGTGAATAATCACCTATTTTAAGTTATATAAAACAATTTCATTGTTTTGAAGAGTTTTTTGAACATCAATAATTCTTTGATTGCTGCTGCCTCTGAATCTTAAAGACAAATTTTTCAACTCTTCAACAAATCTTCCATCTACCAAAACATCAATTTGTTCCAAAAGTGGAATTGTCCATTGGGTTTTTGCTCTGCTGTTGCCCAAAAGTTCATGGTCTAACAAAAATCCTGTGAAACACCAAATATTTTTGTTTGGATATGTTTGCTTAACTTTTTTAACAAGTTTAAGGAGTCCTTCTTGATTCTCTGGTTCAAAAGGTTCTCCTCCCAGAAGAGTTAACCCAGATATGTGGGCTGGTGCCAATGCTTGTAAGATTTGTTTTTCAACAGATTCATCAAATGTTTGGCCATAAGAAAAACTCCATGCTTCTTGATTGAAACAATTTTTGCAGGCATGTCTGCAACCACTCACAAAAAGGGTCACACGAACACCCTCACCATTGGCAATATCCACAGGTTTTATTGTTGCATAGTTCATTGTTGTTTGGTTTTTCCTTTAATTGATATTTATTGGTGCAAAGTTTTTAACTTTTTTGTTAATTATAGGTGAAGAACTCTGTCTTTGATTTCTTGTGTTCTTCCTTGGTTCCAGAATTGTGTTCCAATATATCCACAAGTTCTTCTGGCAACATTCATTTTGTTTTGATCACGGTTTTTGCAATTTGGGCATTCCCAAACAAGTTTGCCATCGTCTTCAACAGTTTGAATTTCTCCGTCGAAGCCACAAACTTGGCAATAGTCACTTTTGGTGTTGAGTTCTGCATACATAATGTTGTTGTAGATATAATCTAACAAGCTCATAACAGCATCAATATTGCCTTTCATGTCTGGAACTTCAACATAGCTGATTGCTCCACCAGGGCTGAGTCTTTGGAATTCACTTTCGAATTTAAGTTTTGTGAAAGCATCAATTTCTTCGGTCACATGAACATGATAGCTGTTTGTGATATAACTCTTGTCTGTTATGCCTTTGATCACACCAAATCTTCTTTGAAGAGCTTTTGCAAACTTATATGTTGTGCTTTCAATTGGTGTTCCATATGGCGAGAAGTCGATGTTTTCTTTTGCCTTCCATTCTTTACACTTGTCATTCATATGTTGCATAACTTTTAGTGCAAATGGTTTTGCATCTGGGTGGGTATGAGATTTGCCAGTCATGTATTTAACACATTCATAAAGACCAGCATATCCAAGAGAAATAGTTGAATAACCACCATACAAAAGTTTGTCGATGGTTTCACCCTTTTTAAGTCTTGCAAGAGCACCATATTGCCAAAGAATTGGAGCAACATCACTTGGTGTTCCTTTCAAACGATTGTGTCTTACCATCAAGCCACGATAGCAAAGTTCAAGTCTTTCTTCAAAAATTTCCCAGAACTTATCCATGTCGCCACCACTAGAAAGAGCAACATCTGGCAAATTAATGGTGACAACACCTTGGTTAAATCTGCCATAATATTTTGGTTTTCCGTTTTCGTCAACATAAGGAGTTAGGAAGCTTCTGCAACCCATGCATGTGTAGCAGTTTCCGTTTCCGTTTTTGTCGATTTTATATTCAAGCATTTTCTTTTCGCTGATATAGTCAGGAACCATTCTTTTTGCTGTGCAAGTTGCAGCAAGTCTTGTTAAATAATAATATTGACTGCCAGGAACAATGTTTTGTTCTTCCAAAACATAAATTAGTTTTGGGAATGCAGGAGTAATCCAAACACCGGCTTCGTTTTTAACACCCTTGATTCTTTGTTTTAGAACTTCTTCAATGATGATTGCAAGGTCTGCTTTTTCTTGTTCGTTTCTTGCCTCACCTAAATACATAAACACAGTAATAAATGGTGCTTGACCATTGGTTGTCATCAATGTGACAACTTGATATTGAATTGTTTGAACTCCGCTTGCAATTTCTGCACGAACTTTCTTTTCAACAATTTTTGAAATTGATTCTTCAGAAACTTCAAGTCCAATGTTTTCAAATTCTTCTTCTACTTCTTTTCTGATTCTTTTGCGGCTTTCATTAACAAATGGAGCCAAGTGAGTCAAGCTGATGCTTTGACCACCATATTGAACAGATGCAACTTGTGCAATAATTTGTGTTGCAATGTTGCAGGCTGTTAAAAATCTGTGTGGTTTTTCAATCATTGTGCCACTGATAACTGTGCCGTTTTGAAGCATATCTTCAAGGTTAACAAGGTCACAGTTGTGCATATGTTGAGCAAAATAGTCAGTATCATGGAAATGAATAATCCCTTCGTCATGGGCTTTCATGATTTCTTCTGGAACCAAAATACGACGACACAAGTCTTTGCTTACTTCACCAGCCATATAGTCTCTTTGAACACTGCTAACAGTTGGGTTTTTGTTTGAGTTTTCTTGTTTAACTTCTTCGTTTTGTTGTTCGATGAGTCCCAAAATTTGATCATCTGTTGTGTTTTTCTTTCTCGCGAGTGCACGAGCATATCTATATGTGATATATGCTCTTGCCAAGTTGAAAGCACCACAAGCCATCAAACCGTCTTCAACCAAGTCTTGAACCTCTTCAACTGTTGCAGCTCTAGAGTTTGCCTCGCATTTTTCAGTGACAGCTTTAACAATGTTTTCAATTTGTTCCTCTGTTATTCTGTCTTGTTCAACAACACTGCCGTTTGCTTTTGAAATTGCATTATAAATCTTTCTTGAATCAAAGATTGCTTCTGAGCCATTTCGTTTGATGATTTTCATGATAACACCCCTTTTGCTTTTGTTTTTTTGCTATTTGTGATTTCAAATTCACATGCACATGATATACTATATATTGTGCCTCGGTCAATCTTTAACACACAATATTTAGTTTTTTATGCAATTTTGACAAAAATAAAAATTTATGAAAAAATGCTTGCTTTTTTGTTTTGTTTATACTTTACAACATTTCCATATTATACAAAATCGCTCAATGCTAGGAAATCCCTGACAATCTTTGTTATGGTTTTATAATTTAATGTTTTTGAACGATTTTTGAATTGCGATTTTTGTCTAAAAAAATATTTTTTGTTGCTCTTTTTGTTGACTAATCTTTGTGGTTTTTTTATGATAAAACAGAGGTGAAAATATGAACAAAATTGTGGCTGTTGTTGGAATGTGTGGTTCTGGAAAAAGTGTTGCCGTTGAACAATTTGAAAAACACGGTTTCAAAAAAGTATATTTTGGGCAGGTCACTTTTGATATTTTGAAAGAAAGAGGTATTGAAAGAACTGCTGAATCTGAAAAAATGATTCGAGAAGAATTGCGAGCTTCTGGGGATAAAGGAATCTATGCAAAAATTTATCTTCCAAAAATAAGAGAAC
>JAZNPU010000032.1:0-5257 GCA_045589795.1 Clostridia bacterium | reverse complement strand
AACCTTTGATTTTAATAATGAAAGACATGCAGACTATGGCTGGGAAGATGCAGACTATATGGTGGCAGGCAAAGAAATGACTGAAAGCTTAATTGCTAGCAGTGACCTATTATTCACAGTTGTATTTGACCAAGCAATGAGCACAGGAAGATTGTTTATTGACGGACAAGAAATAACAGCTCCAGGTCCAGTAGAGTATAAGATAAACAATAAAGTTTATGCAGCTTCTGGAGATAATACATTTGAAATTCTTGTTAATATTTTAACAGCACATGGATACCAATTAGGTGAAGATGAAACAGCAGTATTCTTTAGAACATCAATAGGCTACAGATCAAGAAGTTCAATTAAAGAAACAACAATATTCAACCAAACATTATATAGAGAACTATACTATAGAGCATCACAGTCTCAAACAGCAACAGCAGATTTTGATGCTTTGATGGATATAGATTTCTCAGGACACGACAAAGGTGACTTACACGATGTTGCAATAGACAATGCATTGTTTGGAGCAAGAACATGCACATTGTTTGCATCATGGACAACCAAGACAGTAGCAGTTTCAAATGAAGGAACAAAAGAAAACTACAGCAACAGACTAGACACAAAGTCAACAACACAATTGCTATACTATGCACAAGATTCAAACTCAAACATTGCATTTGAATCAACAGCAGAAGGCTTGTTTGCATACAACAGCAATAATTCAATAATTATAGTTCCAGCAAGAGGACAATTTGTTCAAAAACTAGTTATTGAATTTGCAGATAACTATCTATTATTAGATGGTTCAGGAGTTTCGAACCAACCTCGCGGAAGAATAGAGATAGTATATGAATGGGATTCAGTAAACAGAACAATTCATATTGTTTCAGCAGAATGGTTTAAGGGATATGTAAATTCAACAGGAACATATGTGACAAACAGTTATGGACCATTAACTATTGATTCAGACACAGATATTGTTTCATATGGCAAGTTGGGATACTTCTTTGAAGGAATTAATATCTCTGTATCTAAATACCAACTAGATACAAATGAAAAACAAAACTCTGCATACAGCATCAATGAAACATACAAAGACAATGCAATGAATGCAGGTGGCTGGTTAGGAAACAACACAGATATTAACTACCTAACAGTATCTTTCACAGGACTAAAGAGCAACATGGTGTTCACAACAACAACTAATGCTCAAACCTATGAAGTGGACTATTACAGAATGATAGTTCCAACTGATGGATACCAACCATTATTAGATGAAGATGAAGAATCTGAGACATATGGACAATTTATTTGGGATAGTGAATTCCTAAATGGATGGAACCAATATGAAGTGTATAAGACAGTCGCATATAGATATGGCGAATATGCAAGCACAGCATATAACTATGCATCAGGCTTTGGTTTTGATAAATGGTATTATTACCAAGGACACATAACAAATTATGAGCAATACAAATCTTATGCAAGTGCAGACGAAGCATATGAGACACACGAAAGTGAAGCTGGAATACTTTTAGGCTATACAAACCATGGAGAAGGATTTAGAGTATATGACTTCATTGGGGAGTGGACAGATAAGCTAACATATACATGGAACTGGACAACAAGACAATATGAGGCAATTTCTGGAGAAGACACATTAGTCATTGATGGAAAAGAACATGCAGAGAAAGGCAAAGTTCCATTCGACTATGACGAAGCAGACACAACATTAAGTGGCTCATATATCTTAGAGAATTACACATACAGATACAAAGAAAATTACAAAAACTATGAGTATGGCTATTCAACACCAGTTCATGGAAACATAAGTTTGGTTGGGGTATATTTCCCAGCAGACATACACAAAGTTCACTATTACACATGGGCAGATAGCTCAAGCACAACATCGGGATATGAGGAAAGAAATATTTCATCTAATGAATATGTGCTAGGCGAAAAACATGTTGCAGAAGTGGAAAACGATGATAGTTCGCTTTCAAGAACATACACATCAATTGAGTATTGGGAACTAGGAACCAATACAGAATATTACTATATAGGCTTTGCAGGCTTTAACAAGCTTGATGGGGAATTGAAACCAACAGAAGCAGCATCATTAGCCTTTATGCTACAATTTGTAAATCCAAAGAATTATGCAGATTACAATCTTGTTAACAACAAGTTAACAATAGATGTTAGCAAGCTCAAAGAAATTATTATTTCAGAGTATGGAGTAGCTAGTGGAACCGTAGAGGCAATGGCAGAAGAGCTATACAGAAAACTCATAACCACATCTGGATACAACCTAGTGAAATATTTAACAGATGACGAAGTGTTGGATTTGATTGGATATTCTACATTTGCAGAAGATGGAAGACTTTATGCTTCTTCACCTGAAGAAGGAAAAGTTCAATACTTTATTGAATCTAACAAACAAGCATATGTGCCAACAGCATTTGACGGAACAAACAAAACATATACCGTTGTTGTTGGTGGCGAAACATATACATGGAATTGGGGTCTTTCAGCATATGTGAAAGAAGGTGGTAGTGACCTTTATGAAGGAGAAAGAAAACTAATTTCAGTGCCATTCGCCTTCAATAATGGAACAATAGATACCTTAAACTATACAACAAGTGTTGGAACATTCACATGGGAGTGGGAAGCAGACTTTGACGGTGGTGAATATGTTGGAGAAGTTCATACGGCATCAAGCATAATGCAAAGTTTGAACCTAGAACAAATGGGAGTTGTGCTAGACCACATTGCAATAGACTATTTTGGATATATATTAATTAATCCATCTGAAAATATTGGACACTGGCCAAGTGGAACATATTTTGCAGGCTGGTACAAGATTCCAGAAGCACTCATGAACGAACTAATTGCAGAAACCGCCTACAAGAGCTTTGTGTTGACATTCAACCATGAAACATTTGAGATAGCATTTGCAGGAGGAACACTAAAATCTATACCAATTGTTGATGAGATTGAAGATGTTGATGGCAACAAAACATATGAGCTAAAACTTGATGGAATTTCATATTTCGTCACCAAGTTTAGAACAGTAGATCCATTTAGTGGAGAAGTGGATATTTTGAGTAGGATAGACACAGACTCACATGTGTTTGCAGCATACAATGCACAATACTTTGCATTTGATGATGTAGACTATGCCGCTAAGACAACAGAGATGACCATAGAATGGGGATTGAAAGATATCTTTGTGGCAAACGGAGATCCATACATTTACCAAGAAGCAGACATAAGATATGTAGGTTTAACAGCGGAACAATTTGCTGAGTTAAAGATAGAGTTTGGAAAGAACAAGAACATAGCAACATCACTTGAGAACTTGGATGGAGTAAGATATGATGCAAGCTTTGAGCAAAGTTTATCTAATGGAAGCAAATATGTTTTGGCGATTGTATTCAATGTTATGGAAGTGACAAATGACGGAGAGCATATGACCACAAGGTTTGATGACCACATAAACCTAGTTGCAAGCAACTGCTACAAGGTAGACACAGATAGTTTAGTAAACCTAGTGGAGCAATTAAACACATAAGGCAGCAGCTAGCACAAGCTAGTTGCTATCTTATGAAAAATTTTATGTTATATTATTTGCATTAATTGAATAATTGTTATATAATACAAGCATAAAATGTAAAAATAGGAGCAATTATGAAAAAAATTGTAAAGATTATTTCAGCAATCGCAATGGCATTTATTTTATGTGTGCCATTGGCTTTGGTTGGTTGTGCAAAACATTACACAATCACTATATCTATTGTTAGTGGTTCAGGATATGTTAGAAAAATTGGAACAACTCAAAATCTAGACAGAGTAAATGATGTTGAAGAAGGTAAATCTTTTGAATATGGAGTTATTCCTCAAACACATTATGAAATAGATTATGTGAAACAAAATGGTGAAACCATTTATAATATTGAATTGGGTGCAAACAACAAATACACACCAAACAAATCAAACGGTGCAATTTATTTCCCTATTGTTGATGTAGATAAGGAATATTCTATTTTAGTTGCATTTAGACCAGTCACATATTATATTGAATATTATTTCACTAATGGTGGTGGGGAATATGAACAATTTGTTTACGGTGGCGATGTTTATAGAACTGAAGGCAACTGTGCAACAAAATTGGGCATTGAAGAATTTGCTTCATTAAACTTGAAAATATTCAACGGAACACAATATGTTGCTCTTGGATTCACAAAAGATTCTGTATTAACCAGAAACTGGACACTTTATACAGAAGCAAGCGAAGCCGAACTTAAAGCTGTTTTGGGGCTTGAGTAATTTATAGAAAATAAAAAACACTTGGGTTAGTCCAAGTGTTTTTTTTTGTTAGAAAATTAAACATTCAAGTAGCAATATCAAATAACCAGAAACAATTCCAATAGCTGTCATAATTCCAACAATAGATAAGTTTTCTTTTATGCTTTTGTTTTGTTTGAATAGCACTAAATATGCAATGCCAGCATTAACAATTAGTCCGGCAACACAAGCAGAAAAGCTTAATCCACCAATCATCATAAGTTCTGTCAGAACAATGCTGCTGGCACAGTTTGGAATAAGCCCAATCAAACAGGCCAGAAGTGGTGCGAAGTAGTAGCTGGTTTGCAAAATTTGTTCGAGCTTATCTTCGCCAACATAATGTAGGATGCCTTCGAAAATAATGTTTACAATTAAGATATACAAAAATACTTTTAGTGTGTGAATAAGTGGGTGAAGCAGATATTGTTTGGCAGGACTTTCTTTTGTTTCTTCAATGTTATGTCCACAGCAACCAATATGCATTTCTTCTGAATCTGTGTCATCAGAGTGTTCTTCGTGATGTTCGTGAACATGCTCGGCAGTTTCTTCATGATGTTCATGATTATGTTCTGGAACATCTTGAACAGCAATTGTTTGTTTTCTTTTCGTAATTGCATCAATGCTGTGGCCAAGAATAACTGCCAAAACAAACTTAATCAAGATGATGCCAAGTAAAGAATAAACATTTTTGATGTCACTTACATTGCTCAAGAGTAGAGGAATGGCTTCGTCGCTTGTTGCAACAAAAATTGCAATCAATGTGCCAAGTGTTATTTTTCTTTTAGAATATAAATCGGTTGCAACAACACTAAAGCCACATTGAGGAATAATGCCAAATCCTGCACCAACAAGAGGTGCCCACTTCCCTTTGAAAGAATTGGTTTTGATTTTTCTGCTGAATGAGTTTTCAATAATTTCAATTAAG
>JAZNPU010000031.1:0-2914 GCA_045589795.1 Clostridia bacterium | reverse complement strand
AGAACGACATGGCTACGATCGACTTGCTTCTCTAACAGCGATATATTCTTTGTTAGGGTCAACAACAAACATTGCACCAGGAAGTGTGTGCATGTCTTTAATTCCGCCAAGGTTTTCTTCAAGCTTATCTCTTTCAGCTTTAAGTTTCATAACCTCTTTCTTTGGAAGCAAATCAAATTCACCTGTTTGTTCCATTTGGTTGAGTTTAGCAAGTCTGTCGATTCTTGCTCTGATGGTCTTAAAGTTTGTTAGAGTGCCACCTAGCCAGCGGTTTCCCATATAGAATTGTCCGCATCTTTGTGCTTCTTCAATAACAGCTTCTTTTGCTTGTTTCTTTGTGCCAACAAACAAAATGCTCTTTCCACTTTCAGCAACACTTTTAATGAATGCATAAGCCTCGTCAATAAGGCCTACTGTTGTTTCAAGGTCCAAAATGTAGATATCATTACGAGCTGTAAAGATATATTTTTTCATTTTTGGATTCCATTTGCGAGTTGGGTGACCAAAGTGAACACCAGCTTCTAGAAGTTGTCTCATTGATACTACTGACATAACTTTTCTCCTCCTTGTTTATTTCCTCCCTATGGCTCATCTAGTAGGCCACCAAAGCAACCAACTTTGGCAACAAGCCAAACTATCCCCATAGGTGTGTGATGCAATTATATTAACACAGCAAAAAAACTTTTGCAAGGGTTTTGCATAATTTATTATTATAAAATTAATATAAAGCAATTTTGCTAAAAAAACGGTAAAAAGTGGTTTTTTAGCACACAAAAAAGCCAAGCCAATGCTTGACTTTTTGTTGATTTATTGATTTGGTAGAAAACTATGAGTTGCTTTCTGCTTCGTCTAGAAGACGGTTATATTCTGCAAAAACTGCATCGATAACTGTGTCGTCAAGTTCAACTTCGAATTTGTCTTCGCCTTCTTTGCCACGAGTCACTTTGAAAACTAAAGCTTCGTCTTCTTCCATTCCGTCAAGAAGTTCAACTGGTTGCAAAATTGCATAGAAGTTGCCACGATATGCAATACCTGCAATTTCAACAAAGTCTAGTTCTTCACCTGTTGCTGACATAAGTGTCACAACATCGTCGTCGTCTTCGATCATGTGTTCAATTGATTCTGGAAGTTTTTCGTCAGCTACATTTTTTAAGTCTGCCATAATATTCTCCTTTAATACCCTTTTGTTTTATCTATGTAGTTTTGCAAGATGATTGTTGCAGCAATTTGATCAACTTGACCTTTTCTTTCTTTTCTTCTTGTTCCTGTTTCGATCAAAATTCGTTCAGCAGAAACGGTGCTTAACCTTTCATCTTGAAAAACAATTGGCAAACTGGTGTGCTGAGCAACTTTTTCTGCAAGATCTCTTGCCATTTTGGCACTGTCGCCTTCGGTTCCGTCAAGTTTGAGTGGAAGACCAAAAACAATTTTGCCCGCTTGCAATTTTTCGGCAAGTTCAACAATGTATCTTGCATCGAGGTATGGGGTTCTTCGTTTATACACTTCGTATGGTGTTGCAAGAATTTCAAGAATATCACTTGTTGCAACTCCAATTCTAACCGTGCCAACATCTAACCCAATTAACTTCATATGCCCTCGCACCTGTTTACTACAGAAAGAATATCATATTTGCAACTGATTAGTCTATCAAATTTTTAACTTTTTTTATTTTTTGTTGTTTGATTTGTTTTTATTTCCTGCCATTTTTGACGATTCTTCAACTTTTTCTTCAATCATTTCTTTTAGTTCTTCAACTTTTTCCTCTGCATCATCTTTCATTTCTGCGAACTTTTGAGCGATTGAAGTAGTTGTTTGATTGATACCACTGGCAAGTTTTTTGTTTTCTGCAACAACAATTCCTCCGACAATCATTCCCACCCCTAAACAAATTATTCCACACTTAATGCAATCTTTCATTTTGCACCTCCTGATGCTAGTATGTCTGATTTTGTCGAAAAATATACCTATTGAGTGCACAAAAAAAAGAGAGCCCTTGAGCTCTCTTTGTTTTGACTATTAAAGCAGTGTGACACCATCAAAATCCACTTCTGTTTCTGCTTGTTCTTGAAGTTTCCTGAACTTGTCATCAAGCCACATGGTTTGAGCAACTTTATCACCATTTATATCGTCAATCTTCAGAATACCACCACTACCACTATTTTCCACAAGAATAGATTCAGTAATAATTTTCCATGTTTCTGTTGCACTAACCGTTCTGCTAACATTTTGACTTCCTGATCCTGAAGTCAATGGTGGGGATCCCTTATACCATGAACCATTGACATACCAAGCAGTATAGGTTCCATAATTTGTATAACCATCTGCATTTGTCATACCAAAACTTTTTCTGTTATATGCCAATGAAGCCGATGCTGTTGTTCCCGAGGCAACAGTTATGGTTTTAGCAGATGATGCAGTTTGTCCATCACTAAATGTTATTGTAGTGTTTGTTGACTGAATTGTGATTGTATAGTTAGTGTTGCTGTTCCATTGAGCATAAACGGTTGTTCCACCAGTCACGGTTGAAACAACACTTCCTCCACTAGTTGCTGTATACCAACCCTTGAAGGTATATCCAGAACGACTAATACTTGCATTATTAGAGAATAAAGTTGAAATATTTGTTCCATAAGAAGCATTCACAATAATCTCTGTGCCATTTGTTATTGCTTGTGAGTTTGTTTTTAAAGTTATCGTTCCACCATTTGGATTAAATCTTGTTCCATATGTGTTTAATGTCCTTGAGAATGTGACAGTGACTGTTTTTGCAGCAGTCACTGTTCCTGTTGCATTTGTCCAAGAATCAACAACATAAGTATATTGTGCTGTATCAGGATTTGCTGTTGCTGTGACAACAGTTGATCCATCAACTAATAATCCCCCTAAATTTTCACCAGTGGTAGAACTTAATGTT
>JAZNPU010000030.1:0-1704 GCA_045589795.1 Clostridia bacterium | reverse complement strand
GAATAATAGTTAATAATAATTCTACCTTTGGTGTCATTTCCTAAAACATTAACTTTTGTAGCAAAAACTTTATTCAAATCATTAACAAAAGCATTTAGCTCAACACTTTTTTCATACTTTTTAGCATTTTTTTCTGTGTTGGCAAGCTTTTTTATATATAATTCAAGATCTCTAACACTTAACTTTTTCTCAATTGTGCGAACAGCTAGTTCTTTTTGTAATTTTTCGTCATCTACAGAAAGAAGTGTCCTTGCATGACCAGCACTTAACTTATTTGCTAGGATTAAATCAATAATTTGTTCTGGTAGGGTCAATAATCTTAGAGTGTTTGCTACAGCTGGACGGCTTTTTCCAATTTTGTCAGCAACTCTTTCTTGAGTCATATTATAGTTTTCCATTAAATCTTTAATTGCTCTAGCACTTTCAATAGGGTTAAGATCTTCTCTTTGAAGATTTTCAATAATAGCAATTTCAGCAATTTGTTGAGGAGTGTAGTTTTTTACAACAACAGGAACAGTCTTTTGATTGGCTTTAATTGCAGCTCTCCATCTTCTTTCACCAGCAACAATTGTATACCTATCGCCATTTGCTACAACAATCAAAGGTTGGATTATTCCATGCGATTTAATTGATTGAGCAAGTTCAGCTAAAGCTTTTTCATCAAAAACTCTTCTTGGTTGAGCAGGGTTGCGATCTATTAATCCAATTTCAACTTCAATAGGTTTTGTTGTTGAAACTTCTTTAACAACCTCTTTGATAACTTCTTTTTCAATAACTTTTGGTTCTGTTTTAACTTCTTTTTTGGTTGGTTTAATTTCTACATCATTGTCAGACAATGCATAATCTCCAAATAAACTATTCAAACCTCTTCCTAAACCTCTTTTTTCCATCTTAAACTCCTATTTCTTTTTTCTTGATTTAATCTTTTTGAATTTATCATTATTTTTGGTTAAAATTTCTTCAGCTAAACTTAAGTAAGCTTGGGCACCAGAACAATTCTTATCATATAAGAACACAGGCATTCCATAGCTTGGAGATTCAGCTAATCTAACATTTCTTGGAATAGATGTCTTGAAAACAGCACTTCCAAAAAATTTGGTGATTTCTTCTGCAACTTGCTTTCCTAGATTGCTTCGTGTGTCTCTCATTGTTAAAACAACACCTTCAATTTGCAATTCTGGATTCAATCCACTTTTTCTGATTAGCCTGATTGTGTTCATAAGCTGACTTAAACCTTCCAAAGCAAAGAATTCGCATTGAATAGGAATACATACACTGTCTGAAGCAGTTAAAGCATTTACTGTGATTAAACCCAATGAAGGAGGACAATCAATAGTTATATAATCATAACCATCTTTAATTTGTTCTAAAATTTTCTTAAATACTTTTTCTCTTTCTGTTTTGTAGACTAGTTCAACTTCAATTCCTGCTAAATCAAGGTTTGCAGGCAATAAATCAAGATTTTCTATAGCTGTTTTTACAATTGCATCTTGTGGTTTGCAATCTTCTGAAATAACTTGATAAATTGAATTTGTTCCATTAGCTTTGTCTTGACCAAGTCCACTTGTTGCATTTCCTTGTGGATCAATATCAATTAATAAAACTTTTTTACCCATTAGGGCCATATATGCCGAAACATTTAAGCATGTTGTTGTTTTTCCAACACCACCTTTCTGATTGGCAAAAGCAATAATTTTTCCCATA